>NZ_JANIAG010000006.1:0-69170 GCF_028682155.1 Pseudomonas sp. 39004 | reverse complement strand
TTGCGAAGCTGAAACCCTGGGGCCGCGCTGCGGCCCTTTCGCGACACAAGGCCGCCCCTACAAGATTTCGGTCAATCCTTTAGCGTGCAACCCCCGCAACGCCGCCTCCATCGTCCGCATGCCCGCCGCGCCCCCCGACTGCATCGCCGATTGCAACTGCGCCAGCCGCCCCTCACGGATCAGGTTACGCACCGCCGTGTTGGCCACCAGCACTTCCCGCGCCGCCACACGGCCGCCGCCCACGCGCTTGACCAGCACCTGCGCCACCACCACCCGCAACGACTCGGCCAGCATCGCCCGCACCAGTGGCTTTTCCTCGGCAGCAAAGACCTCGACCAATCGGTCGATGCTATTGATGGCCGAACGGGTGTGCACTGTCGCCAGCACCAGGTGCCCCGTCTCCGCCGCCCGCAACGCCAGGCGTATGGTCTCCAGATCGCGCAACTCGCCAATCACGATCACATCCGGGTCCTGACGCAGCGCACTGCGCAGCCCCTGAGCGAACCCGCCACAATGGCGGCCAATTTCGCGCTGATTGACCAGGCTGCGCTGGCTGCTGTGGATAACTTCGATAGGGTCTTCCAGCGTGATGATATGCACAGGCCGTTCGCGGTTGAGTTGATCGAGCAGCGCCGCCAAGGTGCTGGACTTGCCGCTGCCGGTTGGCCCGCCCACCAGAACCAGGCCATCGGTACACTGCGCAACAGCTAGAAACACTTCGCCCAGGTCGAGTTCATCGAGCGTCGCTATGCGTTTCGGGATCACGCGAAAGGTTGCCGCCAGGCCGTTCAACTGGCGAAACAGGTTCAGGCGAAAGCGGCCCAGCGCTGGCAGTTGCAACGCGACGTCCAGCTCATCACCCTGTGCCCATTGCTGGCACTGCTCATCCGCCAGCAAGGGTGTCATCGCATCGCTCAGGGCCGCCGACAGCAATGGCGGCGCGTCCATGCGTTGCAGCTCGCCATCAAGGCGCAGCATCGGTACCTGGCCCGCAGCCAGGTGCAGGTCCGAAGCCCCCGCTTCCACGGCGCGGGCCAACAGGTCGGTCACATCCATGAGACTCCCCAAAGGCGATCAAGCAGGTAGAATGCCGCAGACCCTATCGCCGCCGGCATCGATCCATGTCCACCATAGCAGACAACCTATCCGCCCTCGCCGCCCGCATCGCCAGCGCCGCACAGGCCGCCGGGCGGGACCCGGCCAGCATCCAGTTGCTGGCGGTGAGCAAGACCAAGCCCGCCAGCGCTATCCGTGAAATCCACGCCGCAGGCGTGCGCAATGTCGGCGAGAACTACCTGCAGGAAGCGCTGACCAAGCAGCAGGCCTTGGTCGACCTGCCCTTGATCTGGCACTTCATCGGCCCCATTCAATCGAACAAGACCAAAGCCATTGCCGAGCATTTCGACTGGGTGCATTCCGTGGACCGCCTGAAGATCGCCCAACGCCTCTCGGAGCAGCGCCCTGCCGCACTGGGGCCGCTGAACATCTGCCTGCAGGTGAATGTCAGCGGCGAAGACAGCAAGTCCGGCTGCGCCCCTGCCGACCTTCCGGCATTGGCCAAGGCGGTCGCCAGCCTGCCCAATCTGCTCCTGCGTGGGCTGATGGCGATTCCTGAACCTAGCGATGAGCGTGCCGTGCAGGAGGCCGCGTTCGCCACCCTGCGCGAGCTGCAGCAGGGCCTGGGCCTTGGCCTGGACACCTTGTCCATGGGCATGAGCCACGACCTGGAGGCGGCGATCGCCCAGGGAGCGACCTGGGTACGTATCGGCACCGCCCTGTTCGGCGCCCGCGATTACGGGCCCGTCTGATTCCATGCTTTACTCACTCTTTCCCACAAGGACCTGACATGAGCAAGACACGTATTGCCTTTATCGGCGCCGGCAACATGGCCGCCAGCCTGATCGGCGGCCTGCGTGCCCAGGGCCTGGAGGCTTCGCAGATCCGCGCCAGCGACCCGGGCGCCGAGACCCGCACCCGCATCCAGGCCGAGCACGGCATCGAAACCTTCGAAGACAACGCCCAGGCAATCGCCGGTGCCGACGTGATCGTACTGGCGGTCAAGCCGCAGGTCATGAAGGACGTCTGCCAGGCCCTGCAAGCCCACCTGCAGGAAGGCCAACTGATCGTTTCCATCGCCGCCGGCATTACCTGCGCCAGCCTGCAAAGCTGGGTTGGCCCACGCCCGGTGGTGCGCTGCATGCCCAATACGCCAGCGTTGCTGCGCCAAGGCGTCAGCGGCCTGTATGCCACCGAGCAAGTCAGCACGGCACAACGCCAGCAGGCCGAGCAACTGCTGTCTGCCGTGGGCACCGCCCTGTGGCTTGATCAAGAGCTGCAACTGGACGCTGTAACCGCCGTTTCCGGCAGCGGCCCGGCGTACTTCTTCCTGTTGATCGAGGCCATGACCGCCGCCGGCGAAAAACTCGGCCTGCCCCGCGAAACCGCCTCCCAACTGACCCTGCAGACCGCTTTGGGCGCTGCGCGCATGGCCGTTGCCAGCGATGTCGATGCTGCCGAACTGCGCCGCCGCGTCACCTCGCCAGCCGGCACCACCGAAGCCGCGATCAAGTCGTTCCAGGCCAGCGGCTTCGAAGCCATCGTCGAGCAGGCGCTGCAGGCCGCAGCGACGCGGTCCGCCGAGCTGGCCGAACAACTGGGCAAATAAGGAGCTCTAGATGAATGCACTGTCAGGCGCCGCGATTTTCGTGGTGCAAACCCTGGTCAGCCTGTACCTGGTGATCGTCCTGTTGCGCTTTGTGCTGCAACTGGTCAAGGCCAACTTCTACAACCCGCTGTGCCAGTTCACGGTGCGCGCCACCCAGCCGCTGCTCAAGCCGATCCGCCGCGTCATCCCCAGCATCGGCGGCCTGGACACCTCGTCCCTGCTGCTGGCGGTGATCATTCAGGCGCTGCTGATGGCCTTCGTGCTGATGGTCACCTATGGCACCTTCGGTGATGTGCTGCACCTGTTGATGTGGGCCATCATCGGCATCACCTCGCTGTTCCTGAAGATCTTCTGGGTCGCGATGATCGTCATGGTGATCGTCTCGTGGGTCGCACCCAACAGCCACAACCCGGCTGCTGAGCTTGCGTACCAGATCAGCGAACCGGTACTGGCTCCGTTCCGTCGCCTGGTGCCAAACCTGGGCGGCATGGACATCTCGCCGATCTTCGCCTTCCTGGCCATTCAGGTCATTCAGTCGTTCGTCATGCCTCCGCTTGCCGCCTACGCAGGCAT
The DNA here is from genome assembly GCF_028682155.1 of Pseudomonas sp. 39004. Taxonomy (NCBI): domain Bacteria; kingdom Pseudomonadati; phylum Pseudomonadota; class Gammaproteobacteria; order Pseudomonadales; family Pseudomonadaceae; genus Pseudomonas; species Pseudomonas sp. 39004. The sequence goes on along the minus strand of NZ_JANIAG010000006.1, from coordinate 65,932 downwards.
GCCGCAAGAGCTGTGGCGGATGATCTGACACCCTCCTTGGCCATCGGCGCCTTCTGCGGCAAGCCATTGCTTGCCGCAGGGGGTAGCGCTCTTTAGACTTACGCCTCCGTCAAGCGTGAGCAGGGTCGATGTCCACTGTCCTTCCCGAAGATTCCGTCGGTCTGGTTACACCGCAAACAGCCCGGTTCGAAGAGCCGCTGGCACTGGCCTGTGGCCGCTCCCTGGCCAGCTACGAGCTGGTCTATGAGACCTATGGCACCCTGAACGCCAGCGCGAGCAATGCCGTGCTGATCTGCCATGCCTTGTCCGGCCACCACCATGCCGCGGGCTACCATGCCGAAACCGACCGCAAGCCAGGTTGGTGGGACAGCTGCATCGGCCCCGGCAAGCCGATCGACACCAACCGTTTCTTCGTGGTCAGCCTGAACAACCTCGGCGGCTGCAATGGCAGCACTGGCCCCAGCAGCCTCAACCCGGCCACCGGCAAGCCCTATGGTGCCGACTTCCCGGTGCTGACCGTGGAAGACTGGGTGCACAGCCAGGTACGCCTGGCCGACCGCCTGGGCATTGGCCAGTGGGCCGCGATCGTGGGCGGAAGCCTCGGCGGCATGCAGGCGCTGCAATGGACCATCACCTACCCCGACCGGGTGCGGCACTGCGTCGATATCGCCTCGGCGCCCAAGTTGTCAGCGCAGAACATCGCCTTCAACGAAGTGGCCCGCCAGGCCATCCTCACCGACCCGGAATTCCACGGCGGTTCGTTCCAGGACCAGGGCGTGATCCCCAAGCGCGGGTTGATGCTGGCGCGCATGGTGGGCCATATCACCTACCTGTCCGATGATTCGATGGGTGAGAAATTCGGCCGTGAGCTCAAGAGCGACAAGCTCAACTACGACTTCCACAGCGTCGAGTTCCAGGTCGAAAGCTACCTGCGCTATCAGGGCGAGGAGTTTTCCGGCCGTTTCGACGCCAACACCTACCTGCTGATGACCAAGGCGCTGGATTACTTCGACCCCGCTGCGGCCCACGGGGGCGACCTTGCCGCCACCCTGGCCGGCGTCACGGCAGACTACTGCATCATGTCGTTCACTACCGACTGGCGCTTCTCGCCGGCCCGTTCCCGCGAGATCGTCGACGCACTGATGGCCGCACGCAAGAACGTCTGTTATCTGGAGATCGACTCGCCCTACGGGCACGATGCCTTCCTGATCCCCACACCTCGCTACATGCAGGGTTTCTCGAACTACATGAACCGCATCGCCATCTGAGGACAGCATGAGAGCCGATCTGGAAATCATCCACGACTGGATTCCCGCCGGCAGCCGGGTACTTGACCTGGGCTGCGGCAGTGGCGAACTGCTGGCCTCGCTGCGTGACCGCAAGCAGGTCACCGGTTACGGCTTGGAGATCGACCCCGACAACATCGCCGCGTGCGTGGCCAAGGGCGTCAACGTCATCGAGCAGGACCTGGACCAGGGCCTGGGCAACTTCGCCAGCAACAGCTTCGACGTGGTGATCATGACCCAGGCCCTGCAGGCCGTGGAGTACCCCGACCGCATCCTCGACGAGATGCTGCGCGTGGGCCGTCAATGCATCATCACCTTCCCCAACTTCGGCCACTGGCGCTGCCGCTGGTACCTGGCGACCAAAGGCCGCATGCCGGTTTCGGACTTCATGCCGTACACCTGGTACAACACGCCGAACATCCACTTCTGCACCTTCGCCGACTTTGAAGAGCTGTGCCACGAGCGCCATGCCAAGGTCCTCGACCGCCTGGCCGTCGACCACTTGCACCGTAATGGGTGGGGCGGCCGGCTATGGCCTAATCTTCTAGGTGAGATCGGCATCTATCGCGTCAGTAGCCCAGGCCTGCAGGAGCACCAGCTCGCGGTTTGACGCCCACTGGAGGAATCGCACCATGCGTCGCCTGACCCTGTTCCTGATCAGCCTGTGCCTGGCCCTGCCCGTACTGGCTGCCGATGCCGCCCGTCCCGAGCGCAAGGAAGTGTTTGGCGACGTAACGGTACACTACAGCGCGTTCACCTCGAGCATGCTGACACCAGAGGTGGCTGCGGCCACGGGCCTGGTGCGCAGCAAGAACCAGGGCGTGCTCAACATTGCCGTGCTCAAGGCCAACAAGCCGGCCATGGCGGTCGTCAGCGGCACGGTGAAGGACCTGACCGGGCGCAGCAGCCCGCTGTCCTTCAAGCAGATCAACGAACAGGGTGCGGTGTACTACATCGCCCAGTTCAAGATCGAACAGCCCGAAACCGTGACCTTCGACCTCAATGTCGAAACCGGCGGCATCAGTAACTCTCTCAGCTTCAACCAGGAAGTGTTCCCAGGCGAATGATGAATTTCCAGCAACTCGTATTGGCCAGCCACAATGCCGGCAAACTCAAGGAACTCCAGGCCATGCTCGGAGCCTCCGTACAGCTGCGCTCGATCGGCGAATTCAGCCAGGTCGAGCCAGAGGAAACCGGCCTGTCGTTCGTCGAGAACGCCATTCTCAAGGCGCGCAATGCCGCGCGCATCTCTGGCCTGCCGGCACTGGCCGACGACTCGGGGCTGGCAGTCGATTACCTGGGCGGCGCGCCGGGCATCTACTCCGCGCGCTATGCCGATGGCAAGGGTGATGCGGCGAACAATGCCAAGCTGCTGGAGGCCTTGAAGGAGGTGCCTGAGGCTGAGCGTGGTGCGCAGTTCGTCTGCGTGCTGGCGCTGGTGCGTCACGCCGACGACCCGCTGCCGATCCTGTGCGAAGGCCTGTGGCACGGGCGCATCATGTTCGAAGCCAGCGGCGAGTACGGCTTTGGCTACGACCCGCTGTTCTGGGTACCGGAGCGCAACTGCTCGAGCGCGGACCTCGCCCCGGTCGACAAGAACCAGCTCAGCCACCGCGCCCGCGCCATGGCCCTGCTGCGTCAACGCCTGGGCCTGGCATGATCGAAACGTTGTCCACCCAGCCGTTCCCGACGGGGGCGGCAGGTTTCGCCGTGCTGCCGCCCTTGGCGTTGTACATCCACATCCCGTGGTGCGTGCGCAAGTGCCCTTATTGCGACTTCAACTCCCACGCGGCAGGCCCCGAGCTGCCTGAAGAGGCCTACGTCGACGCCCTGCTGACCGACCTCGATCAAGAGCTTGTGGCCGTGCAGGGGCGCCCGATCAGCTCGATCTTCTTCGGTGGCGGCACGCCGAGCCTGTTCAGCGCCAATGCCCTCGGCCGCCTGCTGCGCGGTGTTGAGCAGCGCATCCCGTTCGCACCAGACATCGAAATCACCCTGGAGGCCAACCCAGGCACGTTCGAGCAGGAAAAATTCAAGGCGTACCGGCAAACCGGCATCAACCGCCTGTCCATCGGCGTGCAGAGCTTCCAGCCCGCCAAGCTCGAGGCGCTCGGGCGCATCCACAATGGCGACGAAGCGATCCGCGCTGCGGGCATGGCCCGCGCCGCAGGGTTCGACAACTTCAACATGGACTTGATGCACGGCCTGCCCGACCAGTCGCTGGACGATGCCCTGGGTGACCTGCGCCAAGCCATCGAGCTGGGGCCAACCCACTTGTCCTGGTACCAGCTGACTGTGGAGCCCAACACGGTGTTCTGGAACCAGCCCCCCGAGCTGCCCGAAGACGACATCCTCTGGGACATCCAGGAGGCGGGGCAGGCGCTGATGGCCGAGCACGGCTACCGCCAGTACGAGGTTTCCGCCTACGCCCAGCCGGGCCGTGCAGCCAAGCACAACCTCAACTACTGGCGCTTTGGTGATTTCATCGGTATCGGTGCCGGCGCCCACGGCAAGCTGACCTTCGCCGACGGGCGCATCCTGCGCACCTGGAAAACCCGCCTGCCCAAGGACTACCTGAACCTGGCCAAGCCGTTCAAGGCCGGCGAAAAGCTGCTGCCGGCCGACGAACTCCCCTTCGAATTCCTGATGAATGCCTTGCGCCTGACCGATGGCGTGGAAGCCGAACTGTTTACCCAGCGCACTGGCCTGCCGCTGGCACAACTGGTCGAGGCACGGCGTGCCGCCGAACAAAAGGGCCTTTTGCAGGTCGAACCGGATCGACTGGTGGCCACGCCACGCGGCCAGTTGTTCCTCAATGACCTGCTGCAGTATTTCTTGACCTAAGGATGACCCATGGATCTGGTACTTGATCTGCTCGCGACGGTTTCCCGCTGGAGCCGCAGCAACCTGTCGGAGATTTCGCTGGCCTTGGTAGGCTGCCTGCTGGTGCTGTTCGGCACCGATATCAAAGCCTGGGCCGAGCAACGCATCGGCAGCTTGGCGGGCGCGCTGCGCGTGCCAGTGATGGCCTTGCTGGTGATGATCGGTAGCGGTGCGGCGCTGATCTATGCCACGCCATGGGTAGTGAAGGGGCTGAGCCAGTTCAATAACTATGCGCTGGCACCGGTGCTGCTGGTGGTGCTGGTGTTGATTGGCGTGGTGGCTGATCGGCGGGGTTGATCTACGTCTGCAGAACTGCACCTACTCTGTGCAAGCAGGGACTCCGTCCTGACGCTCGCATAAAAAAACCGCCTCTCTCAAGGCGGTTTTTTCGCCTGCATTTCTGCAAGCGCTGCGGTTCAATCGGCTGAATCAGCTGATCAATCCACCTTTTCGAACTTCAAATCCCAAACGCCATGCCCCAAGCGCTCACCACGGCGCTCGAACTTGGTGATCGGCCGCTCTTGCGGACGCGGCACATAGGCGCCATCCGCCGCCTGGTTACGGTAACCCGGCGCAGCGCTCATCACTTCCAGCATGTACTCGGCATACGGCTCCCAGTCGGTCGCCATGTGGAACACGCCACCGGGCTTGAGCTTGCGGCGCACCAGCTCGGCGAACTCCAGCTGGACGATGCGGCGCTTGTGATGGCGCGCCTTGTGCCAAGGGTCCGGGAAAAACAGCATCAGCCGGTCGAGGCTGTTGTCGGCCACGCAGCGGTTCAGCACTTCGATGGCATCGCAATCGTACACCCGCAGGTTCTTCAGGCCCTGGGTCAACACGCCATTGAGCAGCGCGCCAACACCCGGACGGTGTACTTCGACACCGATGAAGTCCAGTTCAGGGGCAGCGGCCGCCATCTCCAACAGGGAGTGGCCCATGCCGAAACCGATCTCCAGGGTGCGCGGCGCAGCGCGGCCGAACACCTGGTCGTAGTCCACCGGGCTGTCGGCCAGGGGCAGGATGAACTGTGGGCCACCCTGGTCCAGGCCGCGTTGCTGGCCTTCGGTCATGCGCCCGGCGCGCATCACGAAACTCTTGATACGGCGGTGTGGGCGCTCTTCGCCTTCGGCGGTGATCGGCGTTTCTTGCGATTCAGTCATCAGGAGCTCTTACTTGATCAGACCATCCAGCGGCGAAGAGGCGCTGGCATAGAGTTTCTTCGGCATGCGGCCGGCCAGGTAGGCCATGCGACCTGCCACGATGGCGTGCTTCATGGCTTCAGCCATCAGCACCGGTTGCTGGGCGTGGGCGATGGCCGAGTTCATCAGCACCGCCTCGCAACCCATTTCCATGGCGATGGTGGCATCGGAGGCGGTACCCACGCCGGCATCGACCAGCACCGGCACCTTGGATTCTTCCAGGATGATCTGCAGGTTGTAGGGGTTGCAGATGCCCAGGCCGGTACCGATCAGGCCTGCCAGCGGCATGACCGCAATGCAGCCGACTTCGGCCAGCTGACGGGCGATGATCGGGTCGTCGCTGGTGTAGACCATCACGTCGAAACCGTCCTTGACCAGTACTTCAGCGGCCTTGAGGGTCTCGATCACATTGGGGAACAACGTCTTCTGGTCGGCAAGGACTTCCAGCTTGACCAGGTTGTGGCCATCGAGCAGTTCACGGGCCAGGCGGCAGGTGCGCACGGCTTCGACCGCGTCGTAGCAGCCAGCGGTGTTCGGCAGGATGGTGTAACGGTCTGGCGGCAGTACGTCGAGCAGGTTCGGCTCGCCCGGGTTCTGGCCGATGTTGGTACGACGCACAGCGACGGTGACGATCTCGGCACCCGAGGCCTCGATGGCCAGGCGGGTTTCTTCCATGTCACGGTATTTGCCGGTGCCGACCAGCAGGCGCGACTGGAAAGTGCGCCCGGCCAGGGTAAAGGGCTTGTCGCTACGAACGTTGCTCATCGTTGTTCCTCGGGAAAAGGTTACTGGGCTTGCATGTGAACCGCCGAGCTGTAATCAGCCGCCGCCGATGGCATGGACCACTTCGACCTGGTCGCCGTCGTTCAGCTGCGTGCTGTCATGCAGGCTACGCGGCACGATGTCCAGGTTCAGTTCCACGGCTACCCGGCGCCCGGTGAGTTCCAGGCGGGTCAGCAGGGCCGCGACGCTTTCGCCAGCGGGCAGTTCGTAAGGTTCACCGTTCAGTTGAATGCGCATGCGCACGGCCACCGTTGTTCTTTGGGGCCCGCATTCTAGCGCTGAACAACCCTTGAACCCAAGGGCGGTGCACGCCATTAGTCGCGATTGTGGACTGCTCGGTCAGCCCAGCCGCCAGGCTGCCAGGCCGAGGCACAGCCAACCCGCCAGGAAGCACAGCCCGCCAATGGGCGTGATGATGCCGAGCTTGCTCACACCCGTCAGGGTCAGCAGGTACAGGCTACCGGAGAACAGTACGATACCCAGCGCGAACAGACCGCCGGCCCAACCGACCAGGCGCCCCGGCAGGTGCGCCGCAAGCACGGCAACACCGAAGATCGCCAGGGCATGCACCAGTTGGTAGGTAACCCCGGTATGAAAGATGGCCAGGTAATCTGTCGTGAGGCGGTTTTTCAGCCCGTGCGCGGCAAATGCGCCCAAGGCCACACCGGTAAAGCCAAAAAAGGCGGCAAGCATCAGGAAGCTGCGAAGCATGGGAGGACTCCTTGTATCGGGTCTGTATAATGGCCCCTTCCACCCGCCTGGCCAAGCCATCGACATGCTGCCATCCCTTATCCGCCGCCTTACCCGCGCCCTGCTCTGGTTCGCTGCCGGCAGTATCGTGCTGGTGCTGGTGTTTCGCTGGGTACCGCCACCCGGCACGGCGTTGATGGCCGAGCGCAAGGTGCAGTCCTGGGTGAGTGGCGAGCCGATCGACCTGCAGCGCGACTGGCAGCCGTGGGAGAACATCGCCGATGACCTGAAGGTTGCGGTCATTGCCGGTGAAGACCAGAAGTTCGCCAGCCATTGGGGCTTTGACATCCCGGCCATTCAGGCAGCGCTGGCTTATAACGAGCGTGGCGGCAACATTCGTGGGGCCAGTACCTTGACCCAGCAGGTGGCGAAGAACCTGTTCCTGTGGTCGGGCCGCAGCTGGTTCCGCAAGGGCCTGGAGGCTTGGTTTACCGCGCTGATCGAGCTGTTCTGGTCGAAAGAGCGGATCCTTGAGGTCTACCTCAACAGCGCCGAATGGGGCAATGGGGTGTTTGGCGCCCAGGCTGCCGCGCGCTACCACTTCGGTGTCGATGCCAGCCGCCTGAGCCGCCAGCAGGCCGCGCAATTGGCTGCCGTGCTGCCCAGCCCGATCAAGTGGAGCGCCAGCCGGCCCAGCGCCTATGTGGCCAATCGGGCGGGTTGGATCCGGCGGCAGATGAGCCAGCTGGGCGGGCCTAGCTACCTGATGCAGCTGGATACCTCGCGCAAACTCTGATTATCCGGGGCTGCAGTGCAGCCCCAGAAGCCCATAAAAAAGCCGCGCCCCTCACAGGGCACGGCTTTTCATTCAGCAAGGCGCGAATCAGACCGCGATCAACGCCTTGACCTTGTTCATTGCGTTCTTTTCCAACTGCCGAATACGCTCGGCCGAAACGCTGTATTTGTCCGCCAGCTCGTGCAAGGTCGCCTTTTCTTCAGCCAACCAGCGCTGGTAGAGGATGTCACGGCTACGCTCGTCCAGGCCTTGCAACGCTTCGTGCAGGTTGCTGGTGGAGTTGTCACTCCAGTCGGCATCCTCCAGCTGTACCGCCGGATCGTAGCGGTGGTCTTCCAGGTAATGCGCTGGCGACTGGAAAGCGCTGTCGTCGTCGGCTTCCGCCGCCGGGTCAAAGGCCATGTCCTGACCACTCAGCCGGCTTTCCATCTCACGCACTTCACGCGGTTCAACGCCAAGGCTTTCAGCCACGCGATGAACTTCGTCGTTGTTCAGCCAGGCCAGACGCTTCTTCTGGCTGCGCAGGTTGAAGAACAGTTTGCGCTGGGCCTTGGTGGTAGCCACCTTGACGATGCGCCAGTTACGCAGGATGAATTCGTGGATTTCTGCCTTGATCCAGTGCACGGCAAAGGATACCAGGCGCACACCCATCTCAGGGTTGAAGCGCTTGACGGCCTTCATCAGGCCGACGTTGCCTTCCTGAATCAGATCGGCCTGGGCCAGGCCATAGCCTGCATAGCTACGGGCGATATGTACGACGAAACGCAGGTGGGCCATCACCATTTGCCGAGCGGCCTCAAGATCCTGCTCATAATAGAGACGCTCGGCCAGATCACGCTCCTGCTCGACCGTCAGCAGCGGGATGCTGTTGACCGTGTGCACATAGGCTTCCAGGTTTGCACCGGGTACCAAGGCATAGGCAGGTTGCAACGATGTGGTCATTCAAGAACCTCCGACTTACTAGACTCGCGCCTTGTGGGCACTGCCAACATTGACCGGAAACCGGTAAACAAGTTCCCAAAACGGTAATAAAGTCAATGCTGGCACGGGAAAAACTATCGAGGCGCCAGCTCGTTCAAGTGGCGAGCGACCGCGATCCATGCACCGATATACCCTAACAGCACCGCTCCGATCAAGAGCGACAGACCATCGGACGCCGGCACGCCACCCAGGGCGAAGTCACTGCCGTACAAGCCGGACAGCCCGACAACCGCCTGGTTCAGCCAGTTGAGGCCGAACGCCAGGATACCCCAGGCCAAGAAACCCGCACCCAGGCCGTACAAGGCACCCATGTACAGGAAAGGCCGGCGCACGTAGCTGTCAGTGCCGCCTACCAGCTTGATGACTTCGATCTCGGTGCGGCGGTTCTCGATATGTAGACGAATTGTGTTACCGATTACTAACAGCAGCGCAGAAATCAGCATGACCGCCAACCCGAATACAAAGCGGTCACCGAGCTTGAGGATCGCCGCCAGGCGTTCGACCCATACCAGGTCCAGCTGTGCCACTTCGACCTTGGGCAGCTCCGACAGGCGCTGACGCAACGCCTCCAGCGCGGGCTTGTCGACCTCGCTCGGGGTCACCACCACCACGCCAGGCAGCGGGTTTTCAGGGAGTTCGCGCAAGGCCTCGCCCAGCCCGGACTGTTGCTGGAACTCTTCCAGCGCCTGGTCGCGGCTGACATACAACGCATCGGCCACCCCGGGCATGCGCTTGATCTCGTCACGCAGGGCCTCGCCTTCCTTGCTGCCAGCGTCAAGCTTCAGGTACAGCGAAATCTGCGCGGCACGCTGCCAGGACCCGCCGAGCTTCTCGACGTTCTTCAGCAGCAACGACAGGCCCATGGGCATGCTCAAGGCCACGGCCATGACCAGGCAGGTGAAGAAGCTGCCGATCGGCTGCTTGCCGAGGCGACGCAAGCTGTCGGCCATGCTTGCCCGGTGGCTCTCCAGCCAGGCATGCAGCAACGTGCGAAAGTCCGGGCCGTCATCGTCGTCGCGTTTTTTCTTTCCCGGCTGCGGGTCGGCGGGTTTCGGTGCAACCCGCTCGGAAACCTTCGGCGTACGTGTAGTGCTCATTGCCCAGCCTCCCCATCGCCGATCAGACGGCCGCGCTGCAGCGTCAGCATGCGGTGGCGCATGCGCGCAATCAGTGCCAGGTCGTGGCTGGCGATCAATACCGTGGTGCCCAGGCGGTTGATGTCCTCGAACACGCCCATGATCTCCGCGGCCAGGCGCGGGTCAAGGTTGCCGGTGGGTTCGTCGGCCAGCAACAGGGCTGGCTGATGGACGATGGCCCGCGCAATACCGACCCGCTGCTGCTGCCCCGTGGACAGGTCCGCCGGGAACAGCTCGCCCTTGTCGGCCAGCGACACACGCTCCAACGCCGAATCCACGCGTTTGGTGATCTCGGCCTTGGACAAACCGAGGATCTGCAGCGGCAAGGCGATGTTGTTGAACACCGTGCGATCGAACAGCAACTGGTGGTTCTGGAACACCACACCGATCTGCCGACGCAGGAAGGGGATCTGCGCATTGCTGATCTGGCCCAGGTCCTGCCCTGCCAGCAGCAGCTTGCCGCTGGTCGGGCGTTCCATGGCCAGCAGCAAACGCAGCAAGGTGCTCTTACCGGCACCCGAGTGCCCGGTGACGAACAGGAATTCGCCCCGGCGCGCCCGGAAACTCAGCTCATGCAAGCCTACATGGCCATTGGGATAGCGCTTGGCGACCTGTTCGAATCGGATCATGGATGCTCTCGCTCGGCGAACAGCGCCTTGACGAACGGCTCGGCTTCAAAGGTGCGCAGGTCGTCGATACCTTCGCCGACACCGATGAAACGGATCGGGATGTTGAACTGCTTGGCCAGGGCGAAGATCACCCCGCCCTTGGCGGTGCCGTCCAGCTTGGTCAGCGCCAGGCCAGTCAGCTCGACACTCTGGTTGAAGTACTTGGCCTGGCTGATGGCGTTCTGGCCTGTACCGGCGTCGAGCACCAGCAGCACCTCGTGAGGCGCCTCGGCGTCGAGCTTGCCGATGACCCGGCGAACCTTCTTCAGCTCTTCCATCAGGTTGTCCTTGGTGTGCAGACGGCCGGCCGTGTCGGCGATCAGCACATCGACGCCACGGGCCTTGGCGGCCTGCACGGCATCGAAAATCACCGAAGCGGAGTCGGCACCGGTGTGCTGGGCGATCACCGGGATCTGGTTACGCTCGCCCCAGACCTGCAACTGCTCGACGGCCGCAGCGCGGAAGGTGTCGCCCGCGGCCAGCATGACCTTCTTGCCCTCCAGCTGCAGCTTCTTGGCCATCTTGCCGATGGTGGTGGTCTTGCCAGCGCCGTTCACGCCGACCACCAGGATCACATAGGGCTTGTTCTGCGCCTGGATCTTCAGCGGCTGCTCGACCGGGCGCAGCAACGCGGCCAGTTCTTCCTGCAGCGACTTGTACAATGCATCGGCATCGGCCAGTTGCTTGCGGGCAACCTTCTGGGTCAGGTTCTGGACAATGGCCGAGGTCGCTTCAACGCCGACGTCGGCGGTCAGCAGGCGGGTTTCGATCTCGTCGAGCAGGTCATCATCGATAACCTTCTTGCCCATGAACAGGCTGGCCATGCCTTCGCCGATGCTGGCACTGGTCTTGGACAGGCCTTGCTTGAGGCGGGCGAAGAAGCCGGGTTTGGACTGTTCGGTGGCGACCGGTACGGCAACCGGTTCAGCTTCGATCGGGGCAGGCGCGGCGACCGCTGCTGGCTCGACAACCACGGGCGCCGGCTGAGGCGCGGCAGGCGCTGCGGCTTCCGGGCGCTCAGGGATCGCTGGCGGGGCGATAGGCTCCAGGTCCGGCACCAGGGCCACGGGCTCTTCGGCGACCGGCAGCACCAGGTTGCTGACAGGCGGTTCTGCGGCGCGAACTACCGGGGCTTCAGGGGCTTGCACCAGCGGCGAAGGGCTTTCGACCGGTGTGGCGGCGGCTTGCGGATTCGCGGGCAAGCCCGCACCTACTGCTGGCTGCTCAGGCTCGGGGGCCGGAGCAACAGCAGGCAAAGGCTCGGGAGCTGAGGTAACAGCAGGCGCCTGCGCCGGCTCGGGGGCCACGAAGGCAGCAGGCGGCAGCGCAGGCTGGGGCACCTCGGGAGCAACCGGGGCCGGTGCGGCCAAAGGCGCGAGCGGCGGCGCTTCAGGCAGTTCGACGGCAGGCTGCGGCGCTACCGGTTCAGCAGGCTGTGGCTCGGGCGTTTGCGGCTGTTCGGCGACAGGTTGCTGCGGCTTCTTGCGAAACCAGCTGAACAGGCCTTTCTTTTCGCCAGACTCGGCCGGCGCTTTTTTGTCGTCGTTGGAACCAAACATGGAGGACGGCTATCTCAGGGTAGCGATGCGCCAGCAATGGCGCATCGGGAATTCTCTATACGCAGAACAGACTATCTTGAAGCCGGCTGGTTCATGCGCAACGTTTTGTCTTAGTGTCCTGCGGGCCAGAACGGCGACAGGCATGGTCGCCAGGCAACCGGATCAGTATCCTAGCACCTCCTGGCCCGCCGACGCTAAACCCTGCGGGCCGCCGAACAGGTTAAACACCGTATGAATGCTCTAGCCCGCCGCGCCGCTGGCCTGTTGCTCGGCACGCTCTGCCTGCCGCTCGCGGCCTTCGCCGCCGATGTGCAACCGACTCACGAATTCATCCTCGACAACGGCCTCAAGGTGGTCGTGCGCGAAGACCACCGCGCACCGGTCGTGGTCTCGCAGATCTGGTACAAGGTCGGCTCCAGCTACGAGACCCCGGGCCAGACCGGCCTGTCCCACGCCCTGGAACACATGATGTTCAAGGGGAGCGCCAAAGTCGGCCCCGGCGAGGGCTCGCGCATCCTGCGGGACCTGGGCGCCGAAGAAAACGCCTTCACCAGCGACGATTACACGGCCTATTACCAGGTGCTGGCCCGCGACCGCCTGCCAGTGGCCCTGGAACTCGAAGCCGACCGCCTGGCCAGCCTGCGCCTGCCCGCCGACGAGTTCAGCCGCGAAATCGAAGTGATCAAGGAAGAGCGCCGCCTGCGCACCGATGATCAACCCAACTCGAAAGCATTCGAGCTGTTCCGCGCCATGGCCTACCCGGCCAGTGGCTATCACACCCCGACCATCGGCTGGATGGCCGACCTCGAACGCATGAAGGTCGAGGAGCTGCGGCACTGGTACGAATCCTGGTACGCGCCCAACAACGCCACCCTGGTGGTGGTCGGCGATGTCACCGTCGATGAGGTCAAGGGCCTGGCGCAAAAGTACTTCGCCGGCATTCCAAAGCGCGCGGTCCCACCAGCCAAGCTGCCGCTGGAGCTGGCCGAGCCAGGCCAACGCCAACTGACCCTGCACGTGCGCACCCAGTTGCCGAGCCTGATCTACGGCTTCAATGTACCCGGCCTGGCGACCACCCAGGAGCCGAGCACGGTGCACGCCCTGCGCCTGATCTCGGCCTTGCTCGACGGCGGCTACAGCGCCCGCATGCCGGCCCGCCTGGAGCGCGGTCAGGAGCTGGTGGCCGGTGCGTCGTCCAGCTACAACGCCTTCACCCGTGGCGACAGCCTGTTCCTGATCTCGGCCACGCCGAACGTGCAGAAGCACAAAACCCTGGCAGACGTGGAAAAGGGCATCTGGCAACTGCTCGAAGAGCTCAAGACCACGCCCCCTAGCGCCGAAGAACTCGAACGCGTGCGCGCCCAGGTGATCGCCGGCCTGGTCTACGACCGCGACTCCATCAGCAGCCAGGCCACCACCATCGGCCAGCTGGAGACCGTGGGCCTGTCCTGGAAGCTGATCGACAGCGAGCTTGACGAGCTCAAGCGCGTGACCCCGCAAGACATCCAGAACGCTGCGCGCACCTACTTCACCCGCGAACGCCTGAGCGTTGCCCATGTACTGCCCGAGGAGTCCGCTCATGAGTGATCGTCGCGCACCACGCCACACCCTGCTGGCTACGGGCATCCGCGCCCTTACGCTGGCGGCAGTGCTGGCGGCCCCGGCCCTGGCCGACAACGCGCCGAAGGCCGACAGTACTGCGGCCCGCCCGGCCAATACCCTGCAGTCACTGGCCGAGCTGGATGGCAAAGCCCCCAGCCGGCGTCAGCTGAACATCCAGAACTGGACCACCGCCGAAGGCGCTCGGGTGCTGTTCGTCGAAGCCCGCGAACTGCCGATGTTCGACCTGCGCGTCACTTTCGCCGCCGGTAGCAGCCAGGACGGCGCTACGCCAGGCCTGGCCGCCTTGACCAACGCCATGCTCAACGAGGGCGTTGCCGGCAAGGACGTGACCGCCATTGCCGAAGGTTTCGAAGGCCTCGGCGCAGACTTCGGCAACGGCTCGTACCGCGACATGGCCGTGGCCTCGCTGCGCAGCCTGAGCACCCAGGACAAGCGTGAGCCGGCGCTCAAGCTGTTCGCCGAGGTCGCTGGCAAGCCCACGTTCCCGGAGGACGCCCTCAAGCGCATCAAGAACCAGATGCTGGCCGGCTTCGAATACGAGAAGCAGAACCCCGGCAAGATCGCTGGCAAGGCACTGTTCGGCAAACTCTACGGCGACCATCCCTACGCTCACCCGAGCGACGGCACCGCCGAAAGCATCAACGGCATCACCCTGGCACAGCTGCGCGCCTTCCATGCCGAGGCTTACACCGCCGGCAACGCAGTCATCGCCCTGGTCGGCGATCTCAGCCGCGCCGAAGCCGAGGCCATTGCCGCCCAGGTATCCGCCGGCCTGCCCAAGGGCCCGGCGCTGGTGGCACCGCCCCAGCCCGTTGAGCCCAAGGCGGGCCTGACCCACATCGACTTCCCGTCCAAGCAGACCCACCTGATGCTGGCTGAACTGGGTATCGACCGTCAGGACCCAGACTGGCCAGCCCTGTCGCTGGGCAACCAGATCCTTGGCGGTGGCGCGTTCGGCACCCGTCTGATGAGTGAAGTACGTGAAAAGCGCGGCCTCACCTACGGCGTCTACTCGGTGTTCAGCCCGATGCAGGTGCGCGGCCCGTTCATGATCAACCTGCAAACCCGCGCCGAACTCAGCGAAGGCACGCTCAAGCTGGTCCAGGACATTCTTGCCGACTACCTGAAAAGCGGCCCGACCCAGCAAGAGCTGGACGACGCCAAGCGCGAGCTGGCCGGCAGCTTCCCGCTGTCCAATGCCAGCAATGCCAGTATCGTCGGCCAACTGGGGGCCATCGGCTTCTACAACCTGCCGCTGACCTGGCTCGAGGACTTCATGCAGCAGTCCCAGGCCCTTACCGTCGAACAGGTCAAGGCCGCCATGAACAAACACCTGTCGGCCGATAAACTGGTGATCGTCACCGCTGGCCCCAAGGTGCCGCAAAAACCGCTGCCAGCCCCCACTGACAAGCCCGCCGAGCAACCGCCCGGCGTACCGGAGCACTAATGCCAAGATCCACCCCTCCCGCCCGCCCTCAAACGGGCCAAAGCAAGGGCCAGGGCCACCTGCGCATCATCGCCGGCGAGTGGCGCAGCCGCCGTCTGACGGTGCCTGAAGGCGACGGCCTGCGGCCAACGCCTGATCGCGTGCGCGAAACCGTGTTCAACTGGCTTGCGCCTTACATCGAAGGCGCCCGAGTGCTGGATGCCTTTACCGGCAGCGGCGCCCTGGTGCTCGAAGCCTTGTCTCGCGGCGCCGAAGATGCCGTGGCCCTGGACAGCAACCCGGCCGCCATCAGTAACCTCAAGGACAACCTCGAGCTGCTGCGCTGCCCACGCGGGCAAATCCTGCAGACCGACGCGCTGCGCTACCTGCAGAACCCGGCCAAGCAGCAGTTCGACGTCGTGTTCCTCGACCCGCCCTTCCATCAGGACTTGCTGGCCAACACCTGCAACCTGCTGGAACAGAACCAGTGGCTGCGTGAACAGGCGTGGATCTACACCGAGAGCGAAACCGCACCCTCGGCCTTGCAAATGCCCGGTAACTGGCGCCTGCACCGCGAGAAAAAAACCGGCCAGGTGCATTACGCGCTTTGGCAGCGCGGCTGACCGCCCGCCGGCACGCCGGTTTACTGTGTTGGCGTAATTAGTTACAGCACAGTAACCGGCGCCATGGCTGAAGCTGCTCCTTCGTTTCTTGCAGGAGCACTTGCGCCATGACCGAACACCCAACGCCTGTACCCTCGGTACAGGCCTTCTCCCTCGCCAATGGCCTGCGCGTTTATTTACGCGAAGACCGTCGCGCCCCGTTGGCAAGCGTGCAACTGTGGTATCACATTGGCGCCAGCTACGAGCCCGAGGGGCACACTGGCCTGTCCCATGCTTTGGAGCACTTGCTGTTCGAGGGCAGCAGCAAACTGGCCAGCGGGCAGTATGCGACCCTCATGACCCGCCTCGGCGGTGACCCGAATGCGTTCACCCATGCCGAGGCCACGGTCTTCCCACTGACCTTGCCCGTCAGCCGGCTGGAGGTTGCCCTGGAAGCCATGGCCGACACCATGGCCACAGCCACCCTCGGCGATGCATCCTTTGCTCGCGAGCTTGCGGTGGTAATGGCCGAGCGGCGTGCCGATGTCGACAACAACCCTTTGGCGCTCGCACTGGAACAGCACCAGTTGCTGGCCCACGGCACCAGCCCCTATGCAACGCCGGTGATCGGCTACAAGGCCGACCTCGCGGCCATGACGCCTGCGGCCGCCCGCACCTGGTACCAAACCTGGTATCACCCGAACAACGCCACCCTTGCAGTCGCTGGCGACATCGACCTGCAACAACTGCAAACACTGGTCACGCGGCATTTCGCGGCAATCCCCGCCCATCGCCTGCCGCCGCGGCAAGCCCCCGTCGAAGCCCCCGACCTGGCGCGACGCTCGCAAACATTGCGCCTGCAAGGCGTGAGGCCCGGCCTGGTCCTCAGCTTCAACCTGCCCAGCCAACGCACCGCCAGCTCCAGCACGCAAGCGCATGCCTTGCGGCTGCTGCCCGATTTGCTTACCGAAGGCCAGGCCGCAACGCTGCAACGTCGGCTGCTGATAGACGAACCGGTACTGCAAGGCCTGAAGTCAAGCTACGAGCCGTATCGGCGTGGCGACAGCCTGCTGACCCTCTATGCCTACTGCAACGTCACGCCCGAGGCAGCAGCCGACAGACTGATGGCTGAAATCGAAGCCTTTCGCCAGACCCTGCCCAGCCCGCAAGACCTTCAACGCGCAAAGGCGCGCCTGCTGGCCAGGCAAGTGTTTGCACGAGACGACATCGAGGAGCAGGCAGAAGCCATCGGCAGGCAGGCGGTCTGCGGGCTGGACCCCATCGCGCTGGATGATGATCGAGAAGCCATCGAGGCAGTGACCGCCGAGCAGGTTCGCCAAGCCGCGCACGATTACCTGACACCACCTCGCATGGCGACCACCTTCCTGCACCCTCAGGAGACCCCTCATGAATGAGAGAACAGAGGCCCCTCTGGCGGCACCGGACCTAGGCAACGGTCTGCTCAGCGCCCAAGGGCTGGACCTGAACCATTTCGAAACCATCAAGACGCAAGTAGAGGTCTGGAGAACCGACGCGGGTACAGGCGTGACGTTCGTCGAGGCCCGCGGTTTACCCATCGTCGATGTGATGCTGCGCTTCAAGGCGGGTAGCCTTCAGGGTGACCAGCCCAATCTGGCCGCGCTGACCCTGTACATGCTCGACGAGGGCAGCCAGCGCTTTGACGCGATCGAGCATGCTCAGCGTATGGAGCGGCTGGGTGCGGTTGTGGATAAACAGATACGCCGTGAGCACGCGACCTTGAGCCTGCGCAGCCTGAGCACCCCGGCGTTGCTCGACCCTGCCATCGAACTGTTCACCGAAATGGTCGCTCAGCCGGCCTTTGACGACACCTCGCTGGAGACTGTCAAACGCCAACTCTTGCAGCACGACGCATCCCGCGCGAAGCAGCCGGTGCTCAGGGCGCGCCGCGAGGTCTTTCACCACCTGTTCAGCGGGCATCCCTACGCCAACCCGCAGGGCAGCACGGCGCAAGGGCTGGCCACGGTCACGCGCGACGACCTGAAAGCGTTTCACCGACGTGCCTACAGTGCCACCAACCTGGAAATGGTCGTTGTCGGCGACCTGTCGCGCACTGAGGCGCAAGGCATTGCACAGCGCATCAGCCAGGCACTGCCCCAAGGCTGGGCCGCCGCCGAGCTGCCAGTCACCCCTGAAACAACAAGTGCAACGATCAACGTTGAACAGCCTGGGGCGAGCAACGCAGTGCTTCTGGCGTTGCCGATGAACGTACCGGCCAACGAACCCGAGTACCTTGCTCTGGTAATGGCCAGTGAAGTGCTGGGCTCGGGGCTCGACTCACGGCTGATGAAAGAACTGCGCCAACGTCGTGGCCTCACCTACGACATCCGTAGCCAACTGGTGCCCATGAGTGCTGGAGGGCTGTTCGTCATCGAGTGGGAGATCGCCCCGCATTTCGTGGCCGGCACGCAGGACCGGGTATCCACCTTGCTTGCCGACTTTATCCGGCAAGGGCCGAGCGAAGCCGAACTGCAACTGGCTCGCCAACAGCTGGCAGGGCAGTTGTTGCGTGGTGTTGCCAGGAACAACAGCCTGGCCGCACTGCTCACCAACACCACCTATCAACGGCAAGCGGATGACTACCCGAATACCTACATCGAACGCTTGACCCAGCTGACCCCGGAGGTGGTCCGCGAAGTCATGCAACGCAGGTTCGACCTGACGCGCCAGGTGCTTGTCAGCGTCGGCCCCATGGTGGACCAGCAACCGCTGCCGGCCATCGACCAATAGCGCAGGTACAGGGGCAGTGTTTCATGGCACTCTAGGCAGGCACATCACGAGTCGCCCAGCATGCCCAGCCTCACTGCCCATTTTCGCCCGGCCGTCGGCCTGTCCAACCCGCACCTGCAAACCTTGTGGGGCCCGCTCTGGCGCAAGTTGCCAGCGCTGCAGCGCGACCGCGAGCGGCTGTGGCTGGCCGATGGCGACTTCATCGACCTCGACTGGCATGGCCCGCACCAGGCGGATGCGCCGCTGGTGCTGGTGCTGCACGGGCTGACCGGGTCTTCCCACTCGCCCTACGTCAAAGGCTTGCAGCAAGCCCTGCAGAGCCGCGGCTGGGCCAGCGTGGCGGTGAACTGGCGCGGTTGTTCGGGCGAGCCGAACCTGCTGCCGCGCAGCTACCATTCCGGCGCCAGCGAGGACCTGGCAGAAATCGTCGCTCACCTGCGCGCCCAGCGCCCATTGGCGCCACTTTATGCAGTGGGTTATTCGTTGGGTGGCAATGTGCTGCTCAAATACCTGGGCGAAAGCGGCTCGGCCAGCCAGCTGGAAGCTGCGGTCGCGGTGTCGGTGCCGTTTCGCCTGGACCAGTGTGCCGACCGTATCGGCCAGGGTTTTTCGAAGGTTTACCAGGCCCATTTCATGCGCGAGATGCTGGCCTACGTGCAGCTCAAGCAACGCCACTTCCATGAGAAGGGCGAACACGAGCGGCTAGCAGCCCTGGAACGGCTCGGGCCCCTGACCAAACTGCGCACCTTCTGGGACTTCGACGGCAAGGTCACTGCGCCGCTCAACGGTTTTAACGATGCGCACGATTACTACCGGCGTTCATCGAGCCGCTTCTTCCTGGGCGAAAACCGCACGCCGACCCTGATCATCCACGCCAACGACGATCCGTTCGTGTCCAGCCACAGCTTGCCCTTGGCCAGCGAACTGGCAGCGCAGACGCAGTTTGAACTGCACAATCGCGGTGGCCATGTGGGTTTTGTCGATGGCAGCCTGCGCAACCCGGGGTATTACCTGGAACGGCGGATTCCGCAGTGGCTGGTAGAAGGCGCGTAGCAGCAGCCCGGGTCAATCCCCGGTTGCCACTCCGTGCGCCGGGTTATTGATCCACTCGCTCCATGACCCTGCATACAGCCGCCCCAGCGGATAGCCCGCCAGTGCCAGGGCAAACAGATTGTGGCAAGCCGTCACCCCCGACCCGCAGTAGGCCACCAACTGCTCCGGCGAGCGCCCCGCCAGCTTTTCGGCAAACCGTTGCTTGAGTGCGTCGGCCGGTAGAAAACGCCCGTCGGCCCCCAGGTTGTCGGTAAACGCCGCGCACTGCGCACCAGGAATATGCCCAGCAACCGGGTCGATAGGCTCGACTTCACCGCGAAAGCGCGGCAAGCCTCTGGCGTCGATCAACGTCAGCCCCGCATCGCCCAGGTGCTTGGCCAAGTGCTCGGCATCGATCAGCAACGTGTTATCCGGCTCACCTGTGAACGTACCCTCGCGCTTGAGGGGTGGGTCCAGGCTCAACGGCAGATGCGCTGCATGCCATGCCTTGAGGCCGCCATCGAGAATCGACACGCCACTGCGTTTGCCCAACCAGGCCAGCAACCACCAGGCGCGCGCGGCAAATGCACCGGGGCCGTCGTCGTAGAGCACCACCTGGCTGTCGTTGTCCAGCCCCCACTCGCGCAGGCGCTCAACCAGCCGCCCCGCATCCGGTAATGGGTGGCGCCCCGTGCGTCCCTTGCTTACCGGGCCACTGAGGTCGCGCTCAAGGTCGGCGAAGTGGGCCCCGGCAATATGCCCCTCGGCATAGCTGCGTTGGCCATAGTCCACATCCTCGAGGGCAAAGCGGCAGTCGAGGATCACCAGATCGGGCGAGCCCAGACGCTCGGCCAGCTGTTGCGGGGTGATCAATTGCGCAAGGGGCATGACTATCTCCTGATCGATGGCACTCGTGCCCTGGTTCACAGTTCCAGGGCCTGGTTGAACGGTACATGGAATTCCTGGCACAGCGCGTCCACGGCATTGCGGGCGTCAACGGTGACGAAGCCAAGCTCCAGCACCAGTACCTGATAGACGCCGCGCTTGAAGGCTTCTTCACCCAGGTGCGCGGAGTGCTCACGCGTGGTGCTGAGAAAACGCACCCATGAGGTCAGCACGATCCAGGCGTTGATGGTCAGCGACTCGATCTGCGCCGGCGCCATGGCCAGGATCCCGGCGTCGACGAAGCCCCGGTAGATCGCCTGGCCCTGGCGCAGGCAGCGCTCGGAAAACCGCCGATAGCGCGCGGCCAGCTCGGGGTCGCTGTCCAGCAGGTGTTCCAGGTCGCGGTGCAGGAAGCGGTAGTTCCACATCGCCGCGAGCAGGGCCTTGAGGTAGAAACGCTTGTCTTCCACCGTTGCGGCTCGCCCTTGAGGCGGGCGCAGAAAACTGTCCACCAGCGCTTCGTACTGGCTGAACAACAGGGCGATAATCGCCTGCTTGTTGGGGAAGTGGTAATAGAGGTTGCCGGGCGAGATTTCCATGTGCGCGGCAATATGGTTGGTGCTGACGCTACGTTCGCCCTGCTGGTTGAACAGCTCCAGGCTGTTCTGCACGATGCGCTCTCGGGTCTTCATGCGCGGGGCCATGCTCAGCTCCCAGTCTGCGGGCCTTGGTCAAAGGGTCATCTTACGGCTTATCCGCTGTGGAATGCACCGCTCGAACGCCAGGAAAAATTCGCACCATGGTACCGATTAGAGTATAGGCTCTAGGGACTCCCACGCCCGGACTCGCGCCGATATGACCTCGCCCGTTGCCTTGCCTCCTGTGCATTCCGACCTCGACCTGACGGCGAGGTTCGCCGCTCAACGCCAGGCTTTTGCCGGCAACCCCACGCCACCGGCGGCCCAGCGCCGCCAGTGGCTGAAGAGCCTGCGCGAGGCACTGTTGGCGGACCAGGCGCAACTGATCGAAGCCATCGACCAGGACTTTGACGGGCGCAGCGCCGACGAGACCTTGCTGGCCGAACTGCTGCCCTCGATCCAGGGCCTGCGCCATGCCGAAACGCATGTGCAACGCTGGATGCGCGCCAGTCGGCGCCGGGTCGGCCTGGCCTTCCAGCCCGCCAGCGCGCAGGTGCGCTACCAACCCTTGGGGGTGGTTGGCATCATCGTGCCGTGGAACTACCCGTTGTTTCTCGCCATTGGCCCGCTGACCTGTGCCCTGGCGGCGGGCAACCGGGTCATGCTCAAGCTCAGCGAAGCAACGCCGGCCAGTGCCCAGGCGCTCAAGCAGTTGCTGGCACGCGTGTTCCCCGAAGACCTGGTCAGCGTGGTGCTGGGTGAGGTCGAGGTTGGCCAGGCCTTTGCTCGCCTGCCGTTCGACCACCTGCTGTTCACCGGCGCTACCAGTGTGGGCCGCCAGGTCATGCTGGCTGCGGCCCATAACCTGACCCCGGTGACCCTGGAACTGGGCGGCAAATCGCCGGCCATCGTCTCGGCCAGCGTGCCGCTGGACAGCGCGGCCGAGCGCATTGCCTTCGGCAAGACCCTGAACGCCGGCCAGACCTGCGTAGCCCCCGACTACGTGCTGGTGCCGCGCGAACGGCTGCAGGCCTTCAGTGACGCCTACCAGCTCGCCGTTCGCCGCCTGTATCCGCATATCGCCGACAACCCCGACTACACCGCCATCATCAACCCGCGGCAGCTGCAGCGCCTGCAGCACCTGCTGGACGACGCCCGCGACCAAGGCGCCGAGGTGCTCGACCTGTACCCCGGCGAACCCCGCCAGGGACGACGCCTGCCCCCTCACCTGCTGCTGGGGGTGACCGACGGCATGCAGGTGATGCAGGACGAAATTTTCGGCCCGCTGTTGCCGCTGGTGCCCTATGACACCCTCGACCAAGCCTTGGCCTACATCAACCAGCGCCCACGCCCCCTGGCCCTCTACTACTTCGGCTACGAGCGCACCGAGCAGGAGCACGTACTGCGCCACACCCACTCCGGTGGCGTGTGCCTGAACGACACCCTGCTGCATGTCGCCCAGGACGACCTGCCCTTTGGCGGTATAGGGCCTTCCGGTATGGGGCACTACCACGGCCACGACGGCTTCCTGACCTTCAGCAAAGCCAAGGCGGTGCTGGCCAAGCAACGCCTGAACGCTGCCCGCCTGATCTACCCGCCTTACGGCAAGGCCTTGCAGCGCCTGGTCTACAAGCTGTTCATCCGCTGAGCCCGGGCCATGCAGCGACGCGACCTGCTCCGTTTCAGCCTGGGTGCCAGTGCGTTCCTCGCCACCACCAGCCTGGTCGGCTGCACGGCGCAGTCGCCCGCAACTGGCTATCGGGCGCTGCGCGACGACGACCTGCACCTGCTGAACGCGCTGATCCCGGTAGTGCTTGCCGGCACCCAGGCCGTCGAAGCGCTGGTGCTGCACAGCCTGGATCACAAACTGGCGGCGCTGTCGCCAGAGATGCTCAAGCTCACCCGGCAATTGTTCGACGTGCTCAGCCTGCCGTTGACCCGCGGCCCCCTGACCGGTATCTGGGGCGCCTGGCAGCAAGCCAGCGCCGAGCAGATCAACGCGTTTCTGCAACGCTGGCAGGCCAGCTCGCTGAACCTGCTGCGCATGGGCCATGCATCGCTGCTGCAACTGCTGCTGATGGCCTGGTACGAGCGCCCGGAAGCCTGGGCGGCCTGCGGCTACCCTGGGCCACCGAAGATCTGACGACAACAAGAGCACCGCCAATGCCTGTAATCGACCCGTTTCGCCAAGGCCTCGAACGCGGCTGGATCACCCACGACGGCTCGCGCCTGGCGCAGGACCTGGCCCTGCAAGCCGATATCGCCGTGATCGGCAGCGGCGCTGGCGGCGCCACCAGTGCGCAGTTGCTCAGCGCTGCCGGGTTCAAGGTATTGCTGATCGAAGAAGGCCCACTGAAGACCAGCAGCGACTTCCACCTGCTGGAAAGCGAGGCCTACGCCAGCCTGTATCAGGAGGGCTTGGGGCGGATGAGCAAGGACGGCGCCATCACCATTCTGCAGGGCCGCGCCGTGGGCGGCACCACGCTGGTCAACTGGACCTCGAGCTTTCGCACACCGCCACAGACCCTGGCCCATTGGGCCCAGGAGCACCAGGTCAGCGGTTTGGGCAACGAAGCATTAGCCCCATGGTTCGAACGCATCGAACAGCAGCTGGGCATCAGCCCCTGGGCCTTGCCGCCAAATGCCAACAACGAAGTGCTGCGCCGTGGCTGCGAACAGCTCGGCTATCGTTGGGCGGTGATACCGCGCAATGTGCGCGGTTGCTGGAACCTTGGCTATTGCGGCATGGGCTGCCCGGTCAATGCCAAGCAGTCGATGCTGGTGACCAGCATACCGGCCACCCTAGACCAGGGTGGCGAGCTGCTGTACCTGGCCCGGGCAGAGCGCTTCGAGCACGACGGCGAACGCATCGCCGGGTTGCAGTGCAGCGCCCTGGACGCCAACGGGATAAACACCACCGGCAAGCAGATCAGCGTGCGCGCCCGGCACTACATTTTGGCTGGGGGCGGTATCAACAGCCCGGCGCTGTTGCTGCGCTCCAACGCTCCCGACCCGCACGCGTGCCTGGGCAAACGCACTTTCCTGCACCTGGTCAACTTCAGCGCGGCACGTTTCAACGCGCGCATCGACCCCTACTACGGCGCCCCGCAATCGATCTACAGCGACCATTTTCAATGGTTGGGCGGCAGCGACGGCCCGATCGGCTACAAACTCGAAGTGCCGCCCCTGCACCCGGCCCTGGCCAGCACCCTGCTGGGCGGGCATGGCAACGACAATGCCCAGCGCATGGCCGAGCTGCCGCACACCCACGTGATGCTGGCGTTGCTGCGCGATGGCTTCCACCCGCAAAGCCAGGGGGGCGCCGTCGAGCTGCGCGGCGATGGTTCACCGGTGCTGGATTACCCGGTCAACGATTACCTGCGCGACGGTTTGCGTCGCGCCTACCGCAGCATGGCGCACATCCAGTTTGCCGCCGGTGCCACGCGGGTGCTGCCGGTGCACGGCGATGCCCGCTACGCCAGCAGCCTGAGCGAAGCCCTGACGATGATCGACGAGCTGTCACTGGCGCCGTACCGCACACGCCTGGGCAGCGCCCACGTGATGGGCGGTTGCGCCCTCGGTGAAGACCCGCGCCAGGCGGTGTGCAACAGCCTGGGCCAGCACCACCAGCTGGAAAACCTGTCGATTCACGACGGCTCGCTTTTCCCCACCAGCATCGGCGCCAACCCGCAATTATCGGTTTACGCCCTCAGCGCAAAGCTTACCGATGCCCTGATCACCCGCCTGGCACACAACGCATGACAACAAATGCACCCACTGTCTATAGTGCCATCAGCCGGCCGCACGACTTGGCCGGGCGCAATCGCTGCGCTACCATCCGACTCCCCAACGCACTCCAGCCAGGATGACGCGATGAACCGAGTGTTGTACCCGGGTACTTTCGACCCCATTACCAAGGGCCATGGCGATCTGGTCGAGCGCGCCTCGCGGCTGTTCGACCATGTGATTATCGCGGTGGCGGCCAGCCCCAAGAAAAACCCGCTGTTCCCGCTGGAACAACGGGTGGCGCTGGCCCGTGAGGTCACCAAGCACCTGCCCAATGTCGAAGTCATCGGCTTCTCTTCCCTGTTGGCGCATTTCGCCAAGGAACAGGGCGCCAACGTCTTCTTGCGCGGCCTGCGTGCGGTGTCCGACTTCGAGTACGAGTTCCAGTTGGCGAACATGAACCGGCAACTGGCCCCCGATGTCGAGAGCCTGTTCCTGACGCCTTCGGAGCGCTATTCGTTTATTTCCTCGACGTTGGTCAGGGAAATCGCGGCATTGGGCGGCGATATCAGCAAGTTCGTCCACCCCGTGGTGGCAGAGGCGCTGACCGAACGCTTCAAGAAGTAACGCCTGATCGCCTGAATATCGCGCCCGCGTGCACTGCGGGCGCGAATGCGGCACAATTGTGCCCATTGCGTTGAACATGCCCGGGCGGTGAGCCCCGGCCGGAGTCCCCATGTCCCTGATCATCACCGACGATTGCATCAACTGCGACGTCTGCGAACCCGAGTGCCCGAACGAGGCCATCTCCCAAGGCGAAGAGATCTACGTGATCGACCCTAACCTGTGCACTCAGTGCGTGGGCCACTACGACGAGCCGCAGTGCCAGCAGGTCTGCCCGGTCGACTGCATCCCGCTGGATGAAGCGCACCCGGAGACCGAAGAACAGCTGATGGCCAAGTATCGTCTGATTACTGGCAAGGCCTGAGCCCCGCGAATGGGCCGCCAAGCGGCCCCGATTCAGCGCTGGCAGCGCGGGCAGAACACACTGGCCCGTTGCCCAAGCTTCACCTCGCGCAAGGTCGTGCCACACAGCTTGCACGGCATGCCACCCCGCCCGTAGACGAACAGTTCCTGCTGGAAGTACCCCGGCTGCCCATCCCCGCCGATGAAGTCGCGCAAGGTCGTGCCGCCCTGCTCGATGGCCGCCGCCAGCACCCGCTTGATCTCGATGGCCAGCTTCAGATACCGCGCCCGCGATATACCGCCCGCCTCCCGGCGTGGATCGATGCCTGCGGCAAACAACGCTTCGGTGGCGTAGATGTTGCCCACACCGACCACGATCGCGTTGTCCATGATGAACGGCTTGACCGCCATCGAGCGCCCGCGCGACAGCTGGAACAGGCGTTCACCGTCAAACAGGTCGGTCAGCGGCTCTGGCCCCAGACGCAGCAGCAGCTCGTGGTTGAGCGGGTCGAGGCTCCAAAGCATGGCGCCGAAACGGCGCGGGTCGGTGTAGCGCAGCATCAGCCCCGACTCCAGCTCGATGTCGACATGCTCGTGCTTGGCCGCCGGCAAGCCCAGCTCGACCAGGCGCAAATTACCCGACATGCCCAAATGGCTGATCAAGGTGCCGACCTCGGCATTGATCAACAGGTACTTGGCGCGCCGCTCGACGCTGACGATACGCTGCCCCGACAAGCGCACATCCAGGTCTTCGGGGATCGGCCAGCGCAGGCGCCGGTCACGCACCACCACGCGGCTGACCCGCTGGCCTTCCAGGTGGGGCGCGATACCGCGCCGGGTGGTTTCTACTTCGGGTAGTTCCGGCATGTGTCAGTGCCCGCCCAGCTCTCGGATATTCTGCTTGAGGTTTTCGAAGTCGTAGTCCGACAAGCCAATGTAGTCGAGCACCAGCGGCCCCACCACCTCCCATTCGTGGTCGACGCTCTGGCTGCCCAGTACCCGGTAGGACGCGCAGATGTGCTCGGCCATCTTCAGCACCGCCAGCAGGTTTTTCATCTGGCTCTGGGCATTGCGCGAAGACTCGTCGCGGAACACAGCCAAGGCATTGTGGTGGTTGGCGATGGCCGCAGTGAGGTGCTCGGGCAGGCGCCAGGACTTGGCGGTGAAATACCCCACTACCGAGTGGTTGGTATTGAACGCACGGTTTTCCGTATCGACCACACGGGTTTCGCCGTCGGCCTTGGCGTAGGCCTCTTCCAGCACCTCCATGTAGTTGGGGAAGCGCTTGAGCATCAGCGGCACGCCGCAATCATGGAACAGCCCAAGGGTGTAGGCCTCGTCCGCAGACTGCATGCCGGTGCGCTTGGCCAAGGTCAGGCAGGTCATTGCCACATCCTGCGCGGTGTCCCAGAAGCGGTTCAGGGTGACGATGGTTTCGTCGCTCATTTCGCCTTTGATCGACTGGGCGTTGATCAGGTTGATGATCGAACGGCTGCCCAGCAGGTTCACCGCACGCTGGATCGAGCCAATCTTGTTGGAGAGGCCGAAATGCGGTGAGTTGACCAGCTTGAGCAAGGCGCCGGACAAGCCCGGGTCCTGGGAAATCAGCTTGGCGATGGTTTCCAGATCCGGGTCAGGCATGTACTGCTCGAACTGCAGGTCAACCATGATCTGCGGTTGCGGCGGGATGGTAATGCCTTGCAAGGCTTGCTGGATCTGTTCGGCGCTGAGTTCTTGGGACATGCGTACACACTCGTTGAGGACGGCGAATTCTAACACCGGATCGTCTGGCTTTACGGCTGGCCAGCACTTTGTCGCACCCAGCACCGCAGCAAGGGCCAACACGGTATACTCCCGCTCTTTTTTCCCGGAGCGACGTCATGTCCCTGCCCAGCCTTCGCCTCAAAGCCAATGCCGACCGCCGCCTGCGCGCTGGCCACCTGTGGGTCTACAGCAATGAAGTCGACGTCGCCGCGACCCCGCTGCAAGGCTTGCAGGCCGGCCAGCAGGCGGTCCTCGAGGCCGCCAACGGCAAGCCGCTGGGCATCGTGGCGCTGAGCCCGAACAACCTGATCTGCGCGCGCCTGCTGTCGCGCGACGTCAAGCTGCCACTGGACAAGTCGCTGCTGGTGCACCGCCTCAACGTCGCCCTGTCGCTGCGTGAGCGCCTGTTCGACAAGCCGTGCTACCGCCTGGTCTACGGCGATTCCGACCTGCTGCCAGGCCTGGTGGTCGACCGTTTCTTCGACATCCTCGTGGTTCAGCTGGCCTCGGCCACCATGGAGCTGCACAAGGACGACGTGATCGCCGCCCTGGTCCAGGTGCTCAAGCCAAGCGGCATCCTGTTCAAGAACGATTCCGCTGCGCGTGATGCCGAAGGCCTGCAGCGCTACGTCGAAACCGTTTACGGCGAAGTGCCGGACTGGGTTGCGCTGGAAGAAAACGGCGTGCAATTCGAGGCCCCGGTACGCGAAGGGCAGAAGACCGGCTGGTTCTATGACCACCGCATGAACCGCGCGCGCCTGGCCCCATACGTCAAAGGCAAACGCGTGCTCGACCTGTTCAGCTACATCGGTGGCTGGGGTGTGCAGGCCGGCGCATTTGGTGCCAGCGAAGTGTTCTGTGTGGATGCCTCGGCGTTCGCCCTGGACGGCGTCGAGCGCAACGCCGCACTCAACGGCATCAGCGACAAACTCACCTGCATCGAAGGTGACGTGTTCGAGGCACTGCGCGAGCTGAAGGCCGCCGAAGAGCGCTTCGACGTGATCATTGCCGACCCACCCGCGTTCATCAAGCGCAAGAAAGACCTGAAAAACGGCGAAGCGGCCTACCGTCGCCTCAACGAACAGGCCATGCGCATGCTCAACAAGGACGGCATCCTGGTCAGCGCCTCATGCTCCATGCACCTGCCCGAAGATGACCTGAACAACATCCTGCTGACCAGCGCCCGTCACCTGGATCGCAACCTGCAACTGCTCGAGCGCGGCGGCCAAGGCCCGGACCACCCGGTGCACCCGGCCATTGCCGAAACCCGCTACATCAAGAGCATTACCTGCCGGTTGCTGCCAAACAGCTGATGCACTGCCCTGGGGCCGCCTTGCGGCCCCAAAGGCACATCAGATACCCAGCACGTACGAAGCAATCCCGAAATACACCAGCACCCCCGCCGCATCTGCAATCGACGTCACCAGCGGCCCGCTGGCAGTCGCCGGGTCGAGCTTGAGCTTGGTAAACATGAACGGCAGGCTCATGCCGATCAGGCTACCCAGCAACACGATCACCAGCATGCTGCTGGCAACGATGATGGCCACGTCCATCCCACCGCGCAACGCACCCAGCGATGCCACCGCCACCGCCATGGTGAACCCCAGCGCCAACGCCACACCGCATTCGCGCCCCAGCATCCGCAGCCAGTCACGCATCACCACCTCGCCCGTCGCCAGGCCCCGCACCATCAAGGTCGCCGACTGCGCCCCGGCATTGCCACCGCTGTCCACCAACAGCGGCAGGAAGAACACCAGCACGATATGCGCGGCAATGGTCTCTTCGAACGCGGCGATGCCCGCCCCCGAAAACAGGTTGCCGAACACCAGCAGCACCAGCCACAACACCCGCTTGCGGTACAACAGGCTGACCGTGGCATCCCGCAGGTTGCCCACGTGGTTGGTGATGGATGCGCCCTTGTGGAAGTCCTCGGTGGCCTCATCGACCACCACGTCGAGCGCATCGTCGCACGTCACCAGCCCCACCAGGCGCCCGCCCTCGTCCAGCACCGGCACGGCCAGCAGGTCGTGCTGGCGTATCAGGCGGGCCACCTCCTCCTGGCGGGTCGCGGTACACACGCAGATGACCTTGTGCACCATGATCTGCTCGATCGGCTGCTCGGGGGCGGCCAGGATCAGCTCGCGCAGGGACAAGGTACCGCGCAGGTTGCGCTGCTCATCGAGGACATAGGACTGATAGATGGTTTCGGCGTCGGCGGCCTCGCGGCGCAACATGTCGATGGCCTGGCTGGCAGTGAGGCCGGCATCGAGGCAAGAATATTCGCTGGTCATCAGGTAACCGGCCGTGCCTTCGCGGTAGCCGTGCGGGTGCAGCAGGTCGTCGCGACGCGCCTGGGCGGCCTGGCGCAGGTCGAGGGGGGAAACGCAGAGATCGGAAGTGTGTTGCATGAGGTTCTCCAGGCGCCGACGCAGGCACCTGCAAACCTCAGCCACACGGGCTCAAGCCTTCGCAGGCCCTGGCGGCGACGCGCTCAGTGCCAATTTACGAGTTCGGTATGAACTGAAACTGGGAAGGTCCATTGAGGGTGTATCTCGTGAAGCCGCACATGCGGCGGGCGGATCATAGTCAGCCTGGGCCGGCAGGTCAGCCCTTGAAGCGCCGTTTCGGAAGGGTCCTACAAACTACCGGCTATTCGGCCAAAGCCACCGCCCAGACACATCGCCATTCCCTCGCCGCGCCAGCGGTGTAGAATCGGGCTATTCATCGCCAGTCATCCCCGGCGGGTTTATGAGCTCTGGTCGAGCACGCGGCGATCCCGTGGTGTCTTCGGCCCCATCCGTGCCAGTGGCAACCGGCCTAAGGCGCATAGGACAAGAGAAGCTCACTCCCCTTTTTGTGACCTGATTAAGCCGCCAGGAGCGCTTCATGCCTGATTATCGTTCCAAGACTTCCACCCATGGCCGCAACATGGCCGGCGCTCGTGCCCTGTGGCGCGCCACCGGGATGAAGGACGAAGATTTCAAGAAACCGATCATTGCCATCGCCAACTCGTTCACCCAGTTCGTCCCGGGCCACGTGCACCTGAAGGACCTGGGCCAGCTGGTTGCCCGCGAGATCGAGCGCGCCGGTGGCGTGGCCAAGGAATTCAACACCATCGCGGTCGACGACGGCATCGCCATGGGCCACGACGGCATGCTGTACTCGCTGCCTAGCCGCGAGATCATCGCCGACGCCGTGGAATACATGGTCAACGCCCACTGCGCCGACGCCATCGTCTGCATCTCCAACTGCGACAAGATCACCCCCGGCATGCTGATGGCCGCCCTGCGCCTTAACATCCCGGTGATCTTCGTTTCCGGCGGCCCGATGGAAGCGGGCAAGACCAAGCTGGCCAGCCACGGCCTGGACCTGGTCGACGCAATGGTCATCGCCGCCGACTCCTCGGCTTCCGACGAGAAGGTCGCCGAATACGAGCGCAGCGCCTGCCCGACGTGCGGTTCGTGCTCCGGCATGTTCACCGCCAACTCGATGAACTGCCTGACCGAAGCACTGGGCCTGGCCCTGCCGGGCAACGGTTCGACCTTGGCCACCCACTCCGACCGCGAGCAGCTGTTCCTCACGGCTGGCCGCACCATCGTCGAGCTGTGCAAGCGCTACTACGGTGAGAACGATGCGTCGGTGCTGCCGCGCAGCATCGCCAACTTCAAGGCGTTCGAAAACGCCATGATGCTCGACATCGCCATGGGCGGTTCGACCAACACCATCCTGCACCTGCTGGCCGCGGCCCAGGAAGGCGAGGTGGCGTTCGACCTGCGTGACATCGACCGCCTGTCGCGCGTGGTGCCGCAGCTGTGCAAGGTGGCGCCGAACATCCAGAAGTACCACATGGAAGACGTGCACCGCGCCGGCGGCATCTTCAGCATCCTCGGCTCGCTGGCCCGTGGCGGCCTGCTGCACACCGACCTGCCGACCGTGCACAGCCGCAGCATGGAAGAAGCCATCGCCAAGTGGGACATCACCCAGACCGACGACGAAGCGGTGCACACCTTCTTCAAGGCCGGCCCGGCGGGCATCCCGACCCAGACCGCGTTCAGCCAGTCGACCCGCTGGGAAACCCTCGACGACGACCGTGAAAACGGCTGCATCCGCAGCTTCGAGCACGCCTACTCGCAAGAGGGCGGCCTGGCCGTGCTGTACGGCAACATCGCCCTCGACGGTTGCGTGGTGAAAACCGCCGGTGTCGACGAGTCGATCCACGTGTTCGAAGGCAGCGCCAAGATCTTCGAGAGCCAGGACAGCGCCGTGCGCGGCATCCTCGCCGACGAAGTGAAGGCCGGTGATATCGTGATCATTCGCTACGAAGGCCCGAAAGGCGGCCCGGGCATGCAGGAAATGCTCTACCCGACGTCGTACCTGAAGTCCAAAGGCCTGGGCAAGGCCTGCGCCCTGCTCACCGACGGTCGCTTCTCG
This sequence comes from Pseudomonas sp. 39004, assembly GCF_028682155.1. Lineage (NCBI taxonomy): Bacteria > Pseudomonadati > Pseudomonadota > Gammaproteobacteria > Pseudomonadales > Pseudomonadaceae > Pseudomonas > Pseudomonas sp. 39004. The sequence goes on along the minus strand of NZ_JANIAG010000006.1, from coordinate 34,089 downwards.
GGCGGTACCTCGGGCCTGTCGATTGGCCACGCCTCGCCGGAAGCCGCCGCTGGCGGCGCCATTGGCCTGGTGCGCGACGGCGACAAGGTATTGATCGACATCCCCAACCGTTCGATCAACCTGCTGGTCAGCGACGAAGAACTGGCTGAGCGCCGCGTCGAGCAGGACAAGAAAGGCTGGAAACCTGTTGAAGTGCGCCCGCGCAAGGTGACCACCGCCCTCAAGGCCTACGCCCTGCTGGCGACCAGTGCCGACAAGGGTGCGGTACGCAACAAGGCGATGCTCGACGGGCTGTAAGGCTTTCTAGCGTTTGAAAAGCCGGCGCCCTGTGCGCCGGTTTTTTTATGCCTGAAGGATCAAAGCCAGCGCCGAGCGACGAGAGCAACTACCTTGCTTACGAGTGTGTGCCGACCCTGGCAACACATTGGCGCAACTGCGCCAGCAGCAGGGCAACCGAGCGTTTCGGTTTCGCCGCCGCTGTCAGCACAAACTGCGCATGGGGCAAGGGCGGCAGCGTTGGCACTTCCAGCAGCCCTGCGGCCAGGGCGGCCGTGCGAGTGACCGGTGTGACCCCAAGACCGCCGCTCACGGCTGTCATCAAGCCTCCGGCACTTGGGCTCTGGCAGACGATACGCCATTGCCGCCCCGCACGCGCCAGCGCCTCGATGGCAGCAGCCCGATAGGGGCACTGGTCAGAAAACACGGCCAAGGGAACAGCGCTGGACTCATCATCTGCAAGCAACGCCAGCGGCCCTCTCGCCCAGACCAGCGGCTCGGACCACAACACCTCACCAGGCTCATCACCGTTGCAGCGGCTACCCAGGACAAAATCCAGCCCACCGGACTGCACCAGCGGGAGCAACTCCCCGGTCAGGCCGACTTTCAGCACAAGCTCAGTATCCGGGTGAGCGACCGAGAATCGGCGCAGGCAGTCGATCACCGGCGCCTTGACCATCTCCTCGCTCAAGCCCACGAGCACCGTGCCTGAAACCCGCCGCCCCACGCCAAGGCTTGCGCGGGCATCGTCATGCAGCGCCAGGATGGTACGCGCATAGCCTGCCAACCGCGCACCTGCTGGCGTCAGGCTGACCGAGCGGGTGGTGCGCTCCAGCAACTTGTGCCCGGCTTCGCTCTCGAGCCGGCGAATGTGCGCGCTGATCGCCGATTGCGTCAGGTGCAGCCGCTCGGCAGCACGGGTAAAACCACCGCTGTCGGCAACGGCAAGCAGGCTACGCAGAAGGACAGTATCGAACACGGATTGATCACCTATCTCACTCAATGAGGCGAGCATACGTTATTTCTATAATGGATCATCCTCAATCAGACTTTGCGCAGCCCGCCTGTGCACTCAAGCACCAGGGGACGTGTCATCAACGCTGCCAAGGAGAAGCACCCGTGGTTGAACGTGTCTTGTATGTGTGCGCCTCACCGAGAGGAGAGCGCTCGGTTTCCGCTCAGATTGCCGAAGTCTTTCTGTCGGCGCTGGCAGAGCGCAAAGCCGTAGAGGTTGACCGCCTCGACCCTTGGGAGTGCGCGCTGCCCGAGGTGGATGGCGACCTGCTTGCAGCCAAATACGCAGGGCTTGCCGATGCCCCGCTTTCACCCGCGCAAACCGCTGCATGGGCCAAGATCACAGCGCTCGCCAAGCGCTTCCACCGGGCGGATACGTTGCTGTTCAGCGTGCCGCTGTGGAATTTCGGCATACCGTACAAGCTCAAGCACCTGATAGACGCGATTTCGCACAAGGGTGTTCTGTTCACCTTCGACGAGCAAGGCTTGAACGGCATGCTCGGTGGGCGGCGGGCGGTGGCCATCTACACCCGCGGGCTGGGGTATGGCCCCGACTCGCAAACGCCCGACCAGGCGTTCGGCCTGGAAAAGCCCTTCCTCGATGCGTGGTTCCGCTTTGTCGGCATCAACCGGGTGCACAGCATCGTGGCCGAACAAACGCTAAGCCCTGCGGGCGCCAGCGTCCGTGCCAGCGCCCTCGTAGAAGTGAGCTTGCTGGCGCGCAACATCGATCAGGCACAGGCTCGCACCATCATCGTCGGCCGCAGCGGCTAAGGTGCGCCCCGTTACTGGATCTGCTCCGGCGTGACGATCACCCAGTTCTTGTCAGCCATCACCGGCAGCCCTTCCTTGGCCTGGGCGGCTGCATGCTTGGCGATCATCCCGTTGAGTTGGTCCATGTACTTGGCCTTGCGGTTTATCCACAGGTGGATGCCCCCCTTGCCCACATCCACGCCGTGGAACTGCATGTAACCATCGCTGGTCGGCGTGTCGCCCCCGACCAATACTGGTTTCTTCCATTCATCGATGTAGGTGAGGATCGCCGCCTGCTTGCCTGCCATCCACGTTGCCGGTGTCCACAGGTACGGCGTCAGTTCGAGGCCTTCATTGGCCTTGGGGTCATAGTGGCCGGCGCCAATCTGCTTACGCGCCGTGGTCAGCTGGCCGCTGGCGCGGTCTTTGAGCAGCAGGCTGACACCAATGACATTCTGCGGCTTCACGTTGTAGCCGTACTTTGGGTCGGATGCGACCATGCGTACCAGTTCTTCGGAGGCGGCAGAAATCACATACACCTCGATGCCATTCTCCGTCAGCTTGTTGAACAGCTCGGCCTGGCCGGCGAAGACCTTGGGCGGCTGCACCTCGATGGCCTTGACCTGGTCACCCTCGAAGTAGGTGCTGGGCACGGGCTTGCCCGAGGCCATCAAGGCATCGACCTGGGCCTTCAGCTCTTTCAGGGTAAAGCCCGAGAACACCTGGGCCACCCACGGGTAGCAGACCATGTCGTCGATTTCGCACAGGCGGTAGTAGTAACTGAACAGGCTTTCCTTGTGCTCGGCCGTGTCCTTGAACGGGATCAACTTCAACGAAGGGTCGAGCTTGTCGCGAGTCAGCAGGCCCTGGTTCTCCATGAACGGCAGCAGCGCCTCTTCAAGGTCGTAGCGGTAGCTGGTGTTATCCATGTCGAACACCGCGTAGTTACCTTTGTTGGCGTTGGCGGCGATCATGCTGTCGAGCTGTTTGGCGGCCTCGGCGGGCCAGTGCTTGAGTTCGGTGGCCCAGGCCTGGACACTGAACAGCAGGGAAAGACCGACGGCGAAGGCTTTCGGAGCAAGCTGCATGTACGAATCTCCTGAAATGACAAGGCAACGCTAGCCCAACATGCCGCACCCGCCAGCCCTGACAACGACGCCCAGGCAGCTTGAAACGTCGTGTTCATTGCTTTTTGCGACATGCAGTTATTCCATTAACGACTAAGCAAATTCCATTTGGGTATAAATTCGTTTGTTTTCAGGCTGTTAGCATTTCCGTTCGCAATCGCTCACAGAGGCGATGCCTCTTCTGTTCTTGTTGGAGCTTCAATGAACCTGCCGCTGTCACTCAACCTGCTGGCGTTCCTGGCCCTGTTGCTGGGCCTGGCACAAACCCGCCATACCCAATGGAGCCTGGCCAAGAAAGTCCTGCTGGGCCTGGTGCTGGGCGTGGTATTCGGTTTGGTCCTGCACACGATCTATGGCGCTGGCCACCCGGTACTGAAAGCCACCATCGCCTGGCTCGACCTGGTCGGCAACGGCTACGTCGGCCTGTTGCAGATGATCGTCATGCCGCTGATCTTCGCTTCGATCCTCAGCGCGGTGGCGCGCCTGCACAACGCCTCCTCGCTCGGGCGCATCAGCGTGCTGAGCATCGGTACCCTGCTGCTGACCACGGCCATCGCCGCGCTGATCGGCATCGTCCTGACCAACCTGTTCGGCCTCACTGCCGACGGCCTGGTGGCCGGCGTGCAGGAAAGCGCCCGGCTGCAAGCGATCCACAGTGACTACGCGGGCAAGGTCGCCGACCTCAATATCCCGCAGTTGCTGCTGTCGTTCATCCCCAGCAACCCGGTGGGCGACCTGGCGCGGGCCAAGCCGACCTCGATCATCAGCGTGGTGATCTTCGCCGTGTTCGTCGGCCTGGCCGCCCTGCAACTGATCAAGGACGATGCCGAAAAAGGCGAGCGCGCCCTGTCGGCCATCGACACCCTGCAGGCCTGGGTGATGCGCCTGGTACGCGTGGTGATGAAGCTCACCCCCTATGGCGTGCTGGCCTTGATGACCAAGGTGGTGGCCAGCTCCAACCTGGACGACATCCTCAAGCTGGGCAGCTTCGTGGTGGTGTCGTACATCGGCCTGGGGCTGATGTTCGTCGTGCATGCCCTCATCCTGGCTGCGACCGGGGTAAGCCCGCTGCGCTTCTTCCGCAAAGTGTGGCCGGTGCTGACGTTCGCCTTCACCAGCCGCTCCAGCGCAGCCAGCATCCCGCTGAATATCGAAGCACAGACCCGCCGCCTGGGCGTGCCGCAATCGATCGCCAGCTTCAGCGCCTCGTTCGGCACCACCATTGGCCAGAACGGTTGCGCTGGGCTGTACCCGGCGATGCTGGCGGTGATGGTTGCCCCGGCGGTTGGTATCGATACCTTTGACCCGCTGTGGATCGCGACCCTGGTCGCCATCGTCACCCTGAGCTCGGCCGGGGTTGCCGGGGTTGGCGGCGGTGCCACCTTCGCCGCGCTGATCGTGCTGCCGGCCATGGGCTTGCCGGTCGAGTTGGTGGCGCTGCTGATTTCGGTGGAGCCGTTGATCGATATGGGGCGGACGGCGCTGAACGTGAATGGTTCGATGACGGCTGGGGTGGTTACCAGCCAGCTGTTGAAAGAGACCGACAAAGGTGTGCTGGCCGATGATCAGCATGCAGAGTTGAGCCATAGCTGAGATGGCTAGGGGCTGCATCGCAGCCCCACACTCTCAAACCCTTTCCCAAACGTCGAAATGGTAAGCCGGCCCAGCCCCTTCAGGCGCCTGCGGCTCACTCGATACCCGTCGCCACTGGTGCTCGTCGAACGCCGGGAACCAGGCATCGCCCTCAGGCGATAGCTCCACACGGGTCAGGTACATGCGGCTCACCAGCCCCTTCTCCAGCGCCTGCCCATACAGTTGCGCACCGCCAATCAGCATCAACTCATCGACGCCCTGCTCGCGCGCCCACTGGCCAGCCCGCACCAGCGCAGCTTCCAGTGACGCAAACACCTCGGCGCCAGGCAGTTGCAGCCCCGGCTGGCGGCTGACCACGATATTCAACCGCCCCGGCAATGGCCGGCCCAGCGAGTCCCAGGTCTTGCGCCCCATGATGATGGGCTTGCCCAGGGTCGTGGCCTTGAAGTACTTGAAGTCCCCCGGCAGGTGCCAGGGCATGGAATTGTCGATGCCGATCACGCGGTTCTCGGCGAGGGCCGCGATCAGGCTGAGAGGGAGTGTGCTAGTCATGCTGGCGAGGATAGCAAACCCGCCGTGGGTTATGCTTCTGCCCTGACCTGTGCAATGGAAGACCTTGTGACTGGACCGACGCCACTGGACAAACGCTGGCTCACCGAAGCGGTGCGCCTGCGCGAGGAACACGCCGGCCCCCTGGAAGACCAGGAGGCCAACCGCCGCGCCCGCCAAGTCGGCGGCGACCTGGCGGCCCGTATCGAGACCCGTGCGCTGTTCCTGGCCGAACGCGACGGCATGGCGACTGCCCTGCGGCACTGGAAACAGGGCGCACGCCTGGCACTGCTGGCCCTGCTGATCGTCGCTGCCTTCAGCGGCGCGGGCCTGGCCTTCGCGGCCCTGGGGGACGGCCAACGCCCGGTGAATGTGTTCTGGGCGCTGGGCAGCCTGCTTGGGTTGAACCTGCTGATGTTGCTGGGCTGGGCGATAGGCCTGGGCCTGAGCGGCGAACACGGTGCAGGCCTGGGCCGCCTGTGGCTGTGGCTGAGCGAACGCTTTGCCCGCGATGCCAAGGCCGCGCACCTTGCGCCGGCGCTGCTGGTGCTGCTGCAGCGCCAGCGCCTGAACCGCTGGCTGCTGGGCGTGCTGGTGCACGGCTTGTGGCTGCTGGCGATGAGCACAGCGCTGGGTATGCTCGTGGTCTTGCTGGCTACCCGGCGCTATGGCTTTGTCTGGGAAACCACCCTGCTCGCCGCCGAACCGTTCATCCACCTGACGCAGGTGCTCGGCGCCCTGCCTTCGCTGCTGGGCTTTGCGGTGCCGGACGAAACCCTGATCCGCGCCAGCGGCGACACGCTGCCGGCCCTGGACCTGGCGCGCCAGGCGTGGGCCAGCTGGCTGCTCGGCGTGGTGCTGGTGTATGGCCTGCTGCCGCGCCTGCTGTTGGCCGGGTTGTGCCTGTGGCGCTGGCGCCAGGGCCGCGCGCGCCTGGCGCTGGACCTCAGCCTGCCCGGCTACGCAGCCCTGCGCGAAAGCCTGATGCCCCGCAGCGAACGCATCGGTGTGCAGGATGCCGCGCCCGAAACCTTGCCTCACTTCGCTGCCGGCCAACTGGAAAGCGGTAGCAGCGGTGCTCTGCTGGTCGGCCTGGAGCTGGACGACCAGCGCCCCTGGCCGCCCGCCCTGCCCAGGAACGTGACCGATGCCGGTGTGCTCGATAGCCGCGAGTCACGCAACAAGCTGCTCGAACAACTGAGCCGCTTCCCGCCTGCGCGACTGGCCATCGCCTGCGACCCGCGCCGCTCCCCCGACCGCGGCAGCCTGGCGCTGCTCGCCGAACTGGCACGCAATGCCGGCGCCACCCGTATCTGGTTGCTGCAGGCCGCGCCAGGTCAAGCCCTGGATGCCGAGCGCCTGGGCGACTGGCACGAAGCCCTGGACCGTCTCGGCCTGCCCCACGCCGACACCTCGCCCCTGACCTGGTTGGAGCATGGCCATGACTGAGCCGCTGAAACTGGCCGTGGTCGGCCATACCAACGTTGGCAAAACCTCACTGCTGCGCACCTTGACCCGCGATGTGGGCTTTGGCGAGGTGTCTCACCGCCCCAGCACCACGCGCCATGTGGAAGGGGCGCGCCTGTCGGTGGACGGCGAGCCGTTGCTGGAGCTGTACGACACCCCCGGCCTGGAAGACGCCATCGCCCTGCTCGACTACCTTGAGCGGCTGGAGCGCCCGGGCGAGCGCCTGGACGGCCCGGCCCGTCTGGCGCGCTTCCTTCAGGGCAGCGAGGCGCGCCAGCGCTTCGAGCAGGAGGCCAAGGTGCTGCGCCAGTTGTTGGCCAGCAATGCTGGCCTGTATGTGATCGATGCCCGCGAACCGGTGCTGGCCAAATACCGCGACGAGCTGGAAGTGCTGGCCAGCTGTGGCAAGCCCCTGCTGCCGGTGCTCAACTTCGTTGCCAGCAACCAGCACCGCGAGCCAGAATGGCGTGAAGCCCTCGCCCGCCTTGGCTTGCACGCCTTGGTGCGGTTCGACAGCGTGGCGCCGCCGGAAGACGGCGAACGCCGTTTGTACGAAAGCCTGGCCCTGTTGCTGGAAGACGCCCGCCCTGCCCTGCAACGGCTGATCGACGACCAGCAGGCGCAACGCCAGGCCCGCCACCACAGCGGTAAACGCCTGATCGCCGAGCTGCTGCTCGATTGCGCCGCCTGCCGGCGCAGCGTGGTGCCCGAGCCTGCTGCCGAAGCCAAGGCCATCGAGGCGCTGCGCCAGGACGTGCGCCAGCGTGAACAGCGCTGTGTCGAGGCGCTGCTCAAGCTGTACGCCTTCCGCCGCGAGGACGCCCATGCCAGCGATTTGCCGTTGTTGGACGGGCGCTGGGGCGATGACCTGTTCAACCCCGAGACCTTGAAGCTGCTGGGTGTGCGCCTGGGCAGTGGCGTTGCGGCGGGTGCTGCGGCGGGTGCCGGGGTCGACCTGCTGGTCGGCGGCCTCACCCTTGGCGCCGCCGCCCTGGCCGGGGCCATCGCCGGCGGAGCGCTACAGACGGCACGCAATTATGGGTCGAGGTTGATGGGCAAACTCAAGGGCCAGCGCGAGCTGACCGTCGACGATACGGTGTTGCGGCTGTTGGCGCTGCGCCAGCAGCAGTTGATGGTGGCTTTGGATAACCGCGGGCATGCGGCGCAAGACAGCATTCGCCTGGACGAACTGGATGAGAAGGCCTGGCGCGAGGGCAAGTTGCCTGAGGCCTTGATCAAGGCGCGGGCGCATCCGCAATGGTCGACGCTGAACCCAGGGGCACGGGTGAATCAGGCAGAACGGCAGGAGCAGTTGGAGGCGTTGGTTTTGCAGATTTGAGTGTTGTGAGTGGGCGGGAGGTGTTCGCCTTGAGAGGTGTGGCGCTCGATCTACCAGGCGCCACACCCATCAAGGCATGCCCCTCCAGCCCCTACCCCTTCACTGCTGCGCCACCTTCTCCGACTTGCCGTCATAGCGCTTGCGCCACTCGGCAAGAATCTCGTCGCGGTGCTTCGAAGCCCAGGCAAAGTCGTTCTTGATCAGACGCTGCTCGTAATCCGCTGGCAACTCGGTCTGCGGCTTGGCAATCCCCGGTGCAGCCAGCACCGCGAAGTTCTCCTTGTACAACTCCATCGCCGCGGGGCTTGCCGAGAAATCCGCCAGCCGCCTGGCCGCATCGCCCTTTGGCGTGCCCTTGATCACTGCCGTCGCCTCGATCTCCCAGCCCAGGCCCTCTTTCGGCAGCACGATGTCCAGCGGCGCCCCCTGGCGCTTGAGCTGCACGGCAGGGTATTCGAACGAGATACCAATCGGGAACTCGCCCGCCGCCGCCAACTTGCACGGCTTGGAACCCGAATGAACATACTGGCCAATGTTCTGGTGCAAGGCGTCCATGTAGGCCCACCCCTGCGGCTCGCCAAAGGTCTGCAGCCAGGCGCTGACATCCAGGAAGCCGGTACCGGACGAGGCCGGGTTGGGCATGACGATCTTGCCCTTGTACTCAGGCTTGGCCAGGTCCTGCCAGCTTACCGGCTTGCTCAGGCCCTGCTTTTCGGCCTCGATGGTGTTGAAGCAGATGGTCGCGGCCCAGACGTCCATGCCCACCCATGCCGGCGGGTTGGCGGCGTCGCGGTAGTTCGCCGAAATCTTGCCCAGGTCCTTTGGCGCATAGGCTTCGAGCATGCCGTTCTGGTCGAGGATGGCCAGGCTGGACGCCGCCAGGCCCCAGACGGCATCGGCCTGCGGGCGGTCTTTCTCGGCCAGCAGTTTGGCGGTGATGATGCCGGTGGAGTCGCGTACCCACTTGATCTCGATATCCGGGTTGGCCTTTTCGAAGGCCTGCTTGTAGGTCTTGAGCTGCTCGGCTTCCAGGGCGGTATAGACCGTGAGCTGGGTCTCGGCGGCAGAAGCCTGCAGGCTGAACACGGCAGAAACGGCAGCGGCAAGTGCAAGGTGCTTGAACATGGTGGGGTTCCTTACAGGTCAGGCGGTCGCGGCGCGTTGGCGCCAGGCTTGGGAGCGGCGCAGCAGGCCGCGCGAGGCTGCGGCCAGCAGCAGTGAAGCGCTGGCACTGGTCAGCAGAATCAGGGTCGACATGGCGGCGGCACCGCCGACGTTGCCCGCGTCGTCCATGTTCAACACGGCGACGGCGGCAAGGATGGTGTCGGGGCTGTACAGGAAGATCGCAGCCGACACAGTGGTCATCGCCGAGACGAACAGGTAGCGAATGATGTCCAGCAGCGCCGGCAGGCAGATCGGCACCGTCACCCGCAGGAAGTGCCGGTACAAGGGCGCCTTGAGCGACAACGCGGCGGCCTCGAACTCGCCGTCGAGCTGGCGCAGGGCGGTGGTGGCGGTCATCTGCGCGGTGGTCAGGTAATGGGCGATGGTGCAGATGACCAGCAGCCCCATGCTGCCGTACAGCACATGCAGCGGGTTGCCGCTGAGGTTGAAGAAGAACACGTAGCCCAAGCCCAGCACCAGGCCCGGCACCGCCATAGGGATGAAGCTGAGCAAGCGCAGCGCCTGGTTGAGCAGGCGTTGGCCCTGGGTCTTCTCCATCAGGTAGGCACCGCTGAAGATCACGATGCTGCCGATCAGCGCCGTGCCGATCGCCATGGTCACGCTGTTGCGGTAAGCCAGCCAGCCGCCACCGGCAGTGTCCTCGAACATGTAGTGCTTGAGCGACAGCGAGAGGTTATAGGGCCAGAACGTGACCAGCGACGAGTACACGGCCATGCCGATCACCAGCAACAGGGCCGCGCAGACCAGCACGACGATGGCCAGGAAGCAGGCATCGCGGCGGCGCGAGGGCTTGGGCTCGAACACTTGCGCACGCCCACTCATGGCCTCGCCCTGGCGCCGGCGCAACCAGGCATCGACAGCAAAGCTCAACAGTGCCGGCAGCAGCAAGACCATGCCGATCAGTGCACCGCGGCCAAACTGCTGCTGGCCCACGACAGCTTTGTAGGCTTCCAGAGCCAGCACCTGATAGTCGCCGCCGACCACGACCGGGACGCCGAAGTCAGTGATGGTCAGGGTGAACACCAGGCAGAACGCCGCGAACACTGCCTGGCGTGTGGCAGGCCAGGTAATGCTGGAAAACGCCCGCCAAGGCCCGGCCCCCATGCTGGAGGCAGCGTCGAACAGGCGTGCATCGGCCAGCGACAGGGCTGACAGCAGAATCATCAGCGCATGCGGGAAGGTGTAGATGGCCTCGCCCAGCACGATCCCCCAGAAGCCGTAGATGTTGTCGCTCAGCAGCCCGCGCAGCAGGCCCTGGTTGCCAAACAGGTAGACCAGCGCAATGGCCGGAAGCATCGACGGCGCCAGCAGCGGCAGCAACGAGATACCCCGCCACAAGCCCTTGGCCGGGATCAGGGTGCGCTGCAAGGCGTAGGCGAACAGGTACGCCAGCGGTACCACGATGGCGGCAACGGTGAGCGCTACCGACAGGCTATTGCCGAGCAGCCAGTGAAAGCTCTCGCTGGTGAACAGCTCACGCGCTGCCGCCAGGCCGCCACCCTGGCCAGCCTCACCGCTGAAGCCGCGCCAGAAGATCGCCAGCAGCGGCATCAGCACGGCCAGCACCAGCAACATCAGCAGCAACCACTTGCCACCGACGACGAACAATCGGTCACCGAGGGCGACGCCACGGTCGGACGTGGCCTTGGCCGGGGCCAGCGGCAGGGACATTGGCGCGGCCATCTCAGGCAAACACCTGCAGGCTCTGCGGTGGCAGCGCCACCCAGATGTCCTGCGAGCCCAGCCGCGGCATGGCCTCGGGGGCCAGTTCGGCCAGCAATGCATGGCCGGGCAGGTCTTTGAGTTCGAAGCTCATGCGGCAGCGGTTGCCGAGGAACGTGATCTCGCGAACCTTGGCCGCAAACAGGTTTTCTTCGTGCACCACCGGGTTGACGGTGATCGCCTCCGGCCGGCAGAACAGCCGGCCGCTGCTGGCCCGCGCCGAGCCGGGGGTCAGGCGCATGCGCATGCCACCGACCTGGGCCTGGTTGTCACTGCTGCGCTGAAACGGCAGCCAGTTGCCCTGGCCCACGAACTCGGCCACGAAGGGCGTGGCGGGCTGGTCGTAGATTTCCTGCGGCGTGGCGTACTGCTCGACCTGGCCGTTGTTCATCACCGCGATGCGGTCGGCCATCAGCATGGCCTCGTCCTGGTTGTGGGTGACCATCAAGGTGGTGATACCCAACTGGCGTTGCAGTTGGCGCAGTTCGGTGCACAGGTGCTCACGAACCCGCGCGTCCAGCGCCGACATCGGCTCATCCAGCAGCAACAACGAAGGTGCCGGCGCCAGGGCACGCGCCAGGGCCACACGCTGCTGCTGGCCCCCGGAAAGCTGGCCGGGGTACTTTTTTTCGCTACCGGACAGGCCGACCAGCTGGAGCATCTCAACCACCCGCTGGCGCGCTTGCTCACGGCCACTGCTCATCAGGCCGTAGGCGATGTTGGCTTCGACGGTGAGGTTGGGAAACAGCGCGTAGGACTGGAACAGGATGCCGTAGTCCCGGGCCTGGGGTGGCAGCTCGGAGATGTCGCGCTCACCGATGTACAGCTCGCCGCGGTCCTGGCGTTCGAGGCCGGCGATGCAGCGCAACAACGTGGTCTTGCCGCAACCGGATGGGCCGAGCAGGCACACCAGCTCGCCCGCGGCGATGTCCAGGGAGACATCGTTGAGCGCCGTGAAGGCGCCGAAGCGCTTGTGGATATTGCGCACTTTCATTTGTGCGCCCGAGGTGGCGTTGTTCATGGCAGGGCCTCATCGAAGAGATGGGGCCATGCTAGGAAGGCTGTGCGACGGTTCTGTGGCGTTCAGGCAAAAGCTGGCGATAGTGGTATAGGCAGATTTTGTATCTGCACCACTGACCTAGAACTGTGACCCGGCCACTTCTTGTGCAACCCCCAGAAACGCTGCCGGCAAACGCGCCTGGCGCCGCTCCTTCAGGCAGTACAGGTATTCATGCATCAGCGGCGCCCCCTCCAGCACCAACACCCGTAATTCGGGGTTGTGCGGCACTTCATGCCGGGCGATCACACTGATGCCGATGTTGCGCAACACCGCCTCACGGATCGACTCGCGGCTGCCGATTTCCAGCAATGTTGCGGCCTTGACGCCCGCCTCCTGCAGCATCTGCTCGGTCAGTTTGCGCGTAGTCGAGCCCTGCTCGCGCATCAACAGGCAATGCCCGGCCACCACGTCGATGGACACCGCCTGGCGATGGGCCAACGGATGGTTACGGTGTACCGCCACCACCAGCGGGTCGGTGCCCAGCACGCGGCGCACCAGGCGTGCATCCTCCAGCAGTTGCGACGAGGCAGCGATATCGACCCGGTAGTCTTCGAGCATTTCCAGCACTTGCTGCGAGTTGCCGATCTCCACCGTCACATCCACCTGGGGCAGGCGCTCACGGAAGATCTTCACCAGGTCGAGAATGTAGTAAGGCGCAGTGGCCGCGATGCGCAGGCTGCCCTGGGCCTGGCCACTGTTGCGCAGTTCGAACTCGATGTCGGCCTCTTGCTGCAGCAGCGCCTTGACCATCGGCAGCAGGCGCACGCCCTCCTCGCTCAGCACCAGGCGCCGCCCGCCACGGTAGAACAGCTCCACCGCGTACTGGGCTTCGAGGTTGCGGATCTGCGTGGTCACCGTGGGCTGGCTGAGCCCGAGCTTCTTCGCCGCCAGGGTGATGCTGCCCAGGCGGGCCACCATGTAGAAGGCTTTGAGCTCGGAACTCTGCATGCACGTCCTCTATTTGCGCAAAAGGCGCAAGCCGTTGAACACCACCAGCAGGCTCACGCCCATGTCGGCAAACACTGCCATCCACAAGGTGGCCATGCCGGCAAAGGTGATCGCCAGGAAAATCGCCTTGATGCCCAGGGCCAGAATGATGTTCTGCCTGAGAATCGCCGCACTTTGGCGCGACAGCCTGACGAAGGCCGGGATTTTGCGCAAGTCGTCGTCCATCAACGCCACATCGGCCGTCTCGATGGCGGTGTCGGTACCAGCAGCGGCCATGGCAAAGCCGATTTCGGCACGGGCCAGGGCCGGCGCATCGTTGATACCGTCGCCGACCATGCCCACCCGATGGCCCTGGCTGTACAGCGCTTCGATGGTCTTGAGCTTGTCGTCCGGCAACAGGTTGCCTTCGGCGCGATCAATGCCGACCTGGGCGGCGATGGCTTCGGCGGTATGGGGATTATCACCGGTCAGCATGACCGTCTTGATACCCAGCTCATGCAGCTCGGCGATGGCCTGGCGACTGCTTTGCTTGACCGTGTCGGCCACGGCGAACAAGGCCAGCGGGCCGCTGCGGTCGAGTAGCAGGACCACGGTCTTGCCCTGACGCTCCAGTGCATCCAGTTGCGCCTCCAGCGCCGGCGAGCACAGGCCCAGCTCCTCCACCAGGCGGTGATTACCCAGGTGGTAGACCTCGCCCTCGATCACCCCGCGCACACCACGCCCGGCCAGGGCGGCGAAATCGCCCACCTCGCTCAAGGCCAGCCCTTGTGCCTTGCCGAACTGGGCAATGGCACGCGACACCGGGTGGTCCGAACGCTCACCCAGGCTGGCAGCCAAGGCTTGGGCACGGCCTTCGAACAGAGGCTCCAGCACCTTGGCGTCGGTCTGCACCGGCTTGCCGTGGGTGAGGGTGCCCGTCTTGTCGAGGGCCAGGTAATCCAGCTTGCGCCCGCCCTCCAGGTAAACCCCGCCCTTGATCAGGATGCCCTTGCGCGCCGCTGCGGCCAGGCCACTGACGATGGTAACCGGGGTAGAAATGACCAGTGCACACGGGCAGGCCACTACCAGCAGCACCAGCGCACGGTAGACCCAGTCGAACCAGGCGCCAGCGAGGAACAGCGGCGGGATAAGCGCCACGGCCAAGGCCAGGGCAAAGACCACCGGGGTGTAGATGCGCGAGAACTGGTCGACAAAGCGTTGGGTGGGCGCACGGGCGCCCTGGGCCTCCTCGACGGCCTTGATGATGCGCGCCAGCGTCGATTGCCCGGCGGCGGCAGTTACGCGGTACTCCAGGGCACCGGCCTGGTTGATGGTGCCGGCGAACAGCTTGTCACCCATGGCCTTTTCCACAGGCAGGCTTTCACCGGTAATCGGCGCCTGATCAACGCTGGATTGCCCGCTGGTGACTTCACCGTCCAGGCCGATGCGCTCACCTGGCCGTACCCGCACCTGGGCACCGATGCCCACCTCACGCACCTCCACTTCACGCCACTGGCCATCGGCCTGCTGTACCGTCGCCATGTCGGGGGTGAGTTGCATCAGGCCGCTGATGGCATTGCGGGCCCGGTCCAGGGAGCGCGCCTCGATCAACTCGGCGACCGTGAACAGCACCATCACCATGGCCGCTTCCGGCCACTGGCCGATCAGCACCGCACCGGTCACGGCAATGCTCATCAAGGCGTTGATGTTGAGGTTGCGGTTTTTCAGGGCGATCCAGCCCTTCTTGTAGGTGCCCAGGCCGCAACCCAGAATTGCCGCCAAGGCCAGCGCGGCCACCAGCCACTCAGGCGCCAGCCCGGTGAAATGCACCACTTCCGCGGCAATGGCGGCAACAGCGGACAACCCCAGCGGCCACCAGCGGGTCTTGCTTGGCGAGGCGCTGGCGGCCGTTGCCGCGTCCCCTTCAGTGAGGGGTTCGGCCTTCATGCCCAGGCTGTCGATGGCCCGTTCGATCTCGGCGGTGCCGTCCAGCGTGTGACGCACGCCAAGCACGCGGTTGATCAGGTTGAATTCCAACTGCTCGATGCCCGCCAACTTGCCCAGCTTGTCCTGGATCAGCGTTTGCTCGGTGGGGCAGTCCATGGCCTCGATACGGAAGCGGCTGAGCTGTGCGTCGCCGCTGGCTTTTTCGCTCAACTGCACCAACGCCGGGGCGGCGGTGCTACCGCAGCAGCTGTGGGCGTGGTGGTCATGCTTGTGGTGGGGGCTGGCAGGCTGGTTCATTGGGTCATCCTTAAAGTGAGCCTGTTGCCAAGTGAACACCCTGTAGCCACTATAGGGTCAAGCCATCCGCTGGAGATTTCGCGATGAAGATTGGAGAACTGGCAAAAGCCACCGATTGTGCCGTGGAAACCATCCGCTATTACGAGCGCGAGCAGCTGTTGCCAGAGCCGGCGCGCACCGACGGCAATTACCGGCTCTACACCCAGGCCCACGTCGAGCGGCTGACCTTTATCCGCAACTGCCGCACCCTGGACATGACCCTGGACGAGATCCGCAGCCTGCTACGCCTGCGCGACAGCCCCGAAGGGTCGTGCGGCAGCGTCAATGCGTTGATCGATGAGCATATCGCCCATGTGCAGGCGCGGATCGATGGGTTGGTGGCGTTGCAGGAGCAGTTGGTGGAACTGCGGCAGCGGTGCAATGCGCAAGGGGATGAGTGCGCGATCTTGCAGCAACTGGAGGTGAACGGGGCGGTATCGGTGCCGGAAGGTGAGCATTCGCATGTGGGACGAAGCCACGGGCATTGAGCATGCTGGGGGCGCTTTGCGCCCCAGCAATTGCGAAGGTTAAACCGCCATTGGCGCCGTCATCGGCGCATGGTGCTCATACCCTTCCAGGCTGAAATCACTCGGCTCGATCTTCTCCAGCCACTGCGGCTCATACTTGCCGGTCTCGGCAAACGCTGGCACGCGGTCGCTGATCACCAGCTTCGGCGCTTCCAGCGGCTCGCGTTTGAGCTGTTCGTTGAGCATGTCCAGGTGGTTCTCATACACATGGGCATCGCCAATGAAATACGTGAACCAGCGCGGCGTGTAGCCGGTCAGGCGGCCGAACAGCGACAGCAAGGCCGCGCCCTCGGTGAGGTTGAACGGCGTGCCCAGGCCCAGGTCGTTGGAGCGAATGTACAGGGTCAGGGAAATTTCCCGAGTCTGCGCATTCGGGTGGAACTGGTACAGCAGGTGGCACGGCGGCAGGGCCATTTCATCCAGCTGGGCGCAGTTCCAGCCGTGGAACAGGATGCGCCGGCTGCCCGGGTCGTTGGCGATGGTGTCCAGGCACTGGCGCACCTGGTCGATGGCCTTGTAGAGGATGACAAACGCCTGGCCGTCTTCCTCGTCCTGGGCAATCTTGCGGAAACCCTGCTTTTCAGCCATTTCGATGGCCGCCGGGTTGCTCAGCGGTACCCGCTTGTAGCCCGGCCACTGGCGCCACTGAACGCCGTAGATCTCACCCAGGTCGTCATGCCCCTGGCGGAACGGGTTGGCCAGCCACTGGGCGTTTTCGTTGGCGTTCTGGTCCCAGACCTTGCAGCCCAGGTCGCGGAATTCACCGGCGTTCTTCACGCCACGCAGAAAACCGACCATCTCGCCGATGGCCGACTTGAACGCCAGCTTGCGCGTGGTGATGGCTGGAAAACCCTTCTGCAGGTCGAAGCGCAGCATGGCGCCCGGCAGGCTGATGGTGCGGATGCCGGTGCGGTTTTCCTGCAGGGTACCGTTTTCGATGACGTCACGGACCAGGTCAAGATACTGTTTCATGGCTTACCTGTAGCAAGAACGGCAGGGGGATCGCCCCTGCCGTCGGGAATCAGATGGCGGGTGTCGCCGTGGGTTTGCGATTATAAGCCCACCAGATCAATCCGAGGCCGGCCAGAATCATCGGGATGCAGAGTATCTGACCCATGGTCAGCCAGCCCCAAGCGATGTAGCCCAGCTGGGCATCGGGTACCCGGACGAATTCGACGATGAAGCGGAAGATGCCGTAGAACAGCGCGAACATCCCGGAGACCGCCATGGTTGGCCGCGGCTTGCGCGAATACAGCCAGAGGATCAGGAACAGCGCCACGCCTTCCAGGGCGAACTGGTACAGCTGCGACGGGTGGCGTGGCAGTTGTGCAGGGTCGCTGAACGGCGGAAACACCATTGCCCACGGCACGTCGGTGGCCTTGCCCCACAGCTCGGCATTGATGAAGTTGCCGATACGCCCGGCGCCCAGGCCGATCGGTACCATCGGCGCGACGAAGTCCATCAGCTCGAAGAAGGTCTTGTTGTTGCGCTTGCCGAACCACAACGCCGCCAGCATTACGCCGATGAAGCCGCCATGGAACGACATGCCGCCCTTCCATACCTCGAAAATCAGCGTCGGGTTGGCCAGGTAGGCGTGCAGGTCATAGAACAGCACGTAGCCCAGGCGACCGCCGACGATCACCCCCATCGACAACCAGAACACCAGGTCGGACAGCTTTTCACGGGACCAGGTGGGGTCGAAGCGGTTCAGCCGACGCGAGGCGAGCAGCCAGGCGCCGCCGATACCGACCAGGTACATCAGGCCGTACCAGTGGATTTTCAGTGGCCCGAGGGCCACGGCCACGGGGTCTATCTGCGGGTAAGGCAGCATGGATATTCCTCTAGTTTCAAATCAGCGAGCTAAATCAAAAAGCTGAGGCCAACGCAGAACAGCAGCGCGGCGAACAGACGCTTGAGCAGGCGTGGCGACAGCTTGTGCGCCAAGCGCGCGCCGAAGCGGGCGAAAAACATGCTGGTCACGGCAATGCCGAGCAGCGCTGGCAGGTACACGTAGCCCAGGCTGTGTGCCGGCAGGTGTTGTTCGTGCCAGCCCAGCCACATGAAGCTCAGGGCACTGGCCAGAGCAATCGGCAAGCCACAGGCCGAGGACGTTGCCACCGCCTGCTGCATGGGCAGGCTGCGCCAGGTCAGGAACGGCACGGT
Organism: Pseudomonas sp. 39004; assembly: GCF_028682155.1. Classification (NCBI taxonomy): domain Bacteria; kingdom Pseudomonadati; phylum Pseudomonadota; class Gammaproteobacteria; order Pseudomonadales; family Pseudomonadaceae; genus Pseudomonas; species Pseudomonas sp. 39004. Next base: position 16,104 of record NZ_JANIAG010000006.1, on the reverse strand, counting down.
CAACGAGCCGCCACCGATGCCGAAGATAGCCGAAGCCCAGCCAATCACCCCACCTGCTGCGGTCAGCGCGGGCTTGCCAGGGATGCCGCGGCTGGCCTTGGGCTTGAGGTCCAGGGCCATTTGCGCGGCGATGATCAGGGCGAACACACCGATGATCTTCTGCAGCAGCGGGCCTTGGATCAAGGATGCGGTCTTGGCGCCAACGCCGGCGCCGAGCAGGATGCCCAGGGTCATCCAGGCGAAGATCGGCCACTGCACCGCACCACGGCGATGGTGCTCGAGCACCGCATTGATCGAGGTGAAAATGATGGTTGCCAGCGAAGTGCCGACTGCCAGGTGGGTCAATACCGAAGGGTCGAAGCCCTGCAAGGTGAAGCTGAACACCAGTACCGGCACGATGATGATGCCACCGCCCACGCCGAACAGCCCGGCCAGCACGCCAGCGCATGCGCCTAACAGCAGATAGAGTACGAACTCCATTCGTTGCCCCTGAGCAAATCAATCCGGCATGGTAACGGAAGCCGGGCTCGAGGCTCTAGTGAACTTCGTGACAGGATGGATCAGCACCGCCGCAGTGGGTACAGTGGCACAAAACACAGAGGCCCAACCGATGTGCCTGATCGTATTCGCCTGGCGGCCGGGGCATGCCCTGCCGCTGATCGTGGCGGCCAACCGCGACGAGTTCTATGCCCGCCCCACGCAGGCCCTGGCGGTCTGGGAGGATGCGCCTGGGGTGTATGCCGGGCGTGACCTGGAGGCCGGCGGCACGTGGCTCGGCGTGGGGCCGCAGGGGCGCTTCGCTGCGCTGACCAATATTCGCGACCCCGGGCAGGCGCTGGGTGCGCGTTCCCGTGGTGAGCTGGTGGCGGCGTTTCTGCAGGGTAAGCTTGGCGTTGAAGCGTATCTAGACCAGGTGGCCAGCCGTAGCAGCCAGTATTCGGGGTTCAACCTGCTGGTGGGCGATGGTACGCGGCTGGGGTATCTGCACGCTCGAGACGCGGCGCCGCGCTTGCTGGAGGCTGGGGTGTACGGACTTTCCAATGCCGGGCTGGATACGCCGTGGCCCAAGCTGGTCAAGGCGCGCGACGGCCTGGAAGGGTTGCTGGGCTCAGCTGACCCGCAGCGTTTGCTGGCGTTGCTGGCCGATGGCGAGACGGCGCCTGAGGCTGAGCTGCCGGAGACTGGCGTGGGGGTGGCGACCGAGAAGCTGCTGTCGAGTGTGTTTATTGCCAGCCAGAACTATGGGACGCGGGCCAGTACGGTGCTGATCGTGGATGATCAGGGTGAAAGGCGGCTGATTGAACGCAGTTTCGGGCCTTTTGGTGGGCATTTGGGGGAAGTTGAGCTAATGGTCTGATAGAAGTGTTTCGCCAGTACCGGCCCATTCGCGATCCGACTTGCCCCGCGAAGAGGCCGCTGCAGGTGTCAGAGGGTCTTGTTGGCCCCAGGCCCGATCATCCGCGCCAGCCCAAGGTTCTTCAACGCCAGCTGCAACGAGCTGTGGATAACCTGCGGGTTGTCATGGCTCATGGCATCGGTCAGCAGTTCCTTGGCCTTGCTCATGTTGATCTGGCGCAGCATCCACTTCACCTTGGGCAGGTTGGTGGCGTTCATCGACAGGCTGTCGAAGCCCATGGCCATCAACAGTACCGCCGCCGCCGGGTCACCGGCCATCTCACCGCAGATGCTCACCGGTTTGCCCTCGCCGTGGGCATCGCGCACCACGGTATTGAGCGCCTGCAGCACCGCCGGGTGCAGGTAGTCGTACAGGTCGGCGACCCGTGGGTTGTTACGGTCGACTGCCAGCAGGTATTGGGTCAGGTCGTTGGAACCGACCGACAGGAAGTCCACCTGCCGCGCCAGCTCCTTGGTCTGGTATACCGCCGCGGGGATTTCGACCATCACCCCAACCGGCGGCATCGGCACATCGGTGCCTTCGTCACGCACCTCGCCCCAGGCGCGGTGAATCAGGTGCAGGGCTTCTTCCAGCTCATGGATGCCGGAAATCATCGGCAGCAGGATACGCAGGTTGTTCAGGCCTTCGCTGGCCTTGAGCATCGCGCGGGTCTGGACCAGGAAGATTTCCGGGTGGTCGAGGGTGACGCGGATGCCGCGCCAACCCAGGAAGGGGTTTTCTTCCTTGATCGGGAAGTACGACAGCGCCTTGTCCCCGCCGATATCCAGGGTACGCATGGTCACCGGCAGCGGGTGAAAGGCCGCCAGTTGCTCACGGTAGATCGCCAGCTGCTCTTTCTCGCTGGGGAAGCGCTGGTTGATCATGAACGGCACTTCGGTGCGGTACAGGCCTACCCCTTCAGCGCCGCGCTGCTGGGCACGTGCGACGTCGGCCAGCAGGCCGGTGTTGACCCACAGCGGCATACGGTGGCCGTCGGGGGTGATGCAAGGCAGCTCACGCAGCGCATCCAGGCCCTGCGCCAGCTGGCGCTCCTCCTCGACCACTTCGCTGTACTGCTTGCGCAGCACGTCGCTGGGGTTGGTGAACACCTCACCCTTGTAACCGTCGACGATCAGCTCGATGCCGTCGACCTTCGAATAAGGCAGGTCGACGAGGCCCATCACCGTGGGGATACCCATGGCCCGGGCCAGGATAGCGACGTGGGAGTTGCCCGAGCCCAGTACCGAAACCAGGCCGACCAGCTTGCCTTCAGGCACTTCGCCGAGCATCGCCGGGGTCAGTTCTTCGCTGACCAGGATGGTGTTGTCGGCGTACACCAGCGACTGCGAGCGTGCCTCCTGCAGGTAGGCCAGCAGTCGGCGGCCAAGGTCCTTGACGTCCGAAGCCCGCTCACGCAGGTAGTCGTCGTCCATCAGTTCGAAGCGGTTGACGTGTTCGCCGACCACCTGGCGCAACGCGCCCTGGGCCCACTGGCCGGTCTTGATGACCTCGGTCACTTCGCCACCCAGGGCGGCGTCCTCGAGCATCATCAGGTACACGTCGAACAAGGCGCGCTCTTCGGGGCGCAGCTGGGTGGCCAGCTTGGCCGACAGCTTGCGCATGTCGGCGCGCACGCCTTCAAGGGCATTCTGGAACAGCTTGAGTTCAGCATCGATATCTTCGACGGCCTTGTCCGGCACCACTTCGAGGTCGGCCGGCGGCAGCATCACCACCGCACGCCCCACGGCGGCGCCTGGCGAACCTGGCACACCGACGAAGCGAGCTTCCTGGATGCCCTTGCCCTGGCGGCCCAGGCCACGAATCGAGCCAGTCGCCTCGGCGTGGGCGATAACCCCGGCGAGCTGGGCGCTCATGGTAACCAGGAAGGCTTCTTCGCCCTCATCGAACTGGCGGCGCTCCTTCTGCTGGATGACCAATACCCCAACCACACGACGGTGGTGAATGATCGGCGCACCCAGGAAGGAGGCGAATTTTTCTTCACCGGTTTCGGCAAAGTAGCGATAACGCGGGTGATCGGCGGCGTTTTCCAGGTTCAGCGGCTCTTCCCGGGTACCGACCAAGCCGACCAGGCCCTCGTTGGGGGCCATGCTGACCTTGCCGATCGAACGCTTGTTCAGGCCCTCGGAGGCCATCAGCACGAAGCGGTTGGTTTCCGGGTCGAGCAGGTAGACCGAGCAGACCTGGCTGCCCATGGCCTCCTTGACGCGCAAGACAATGATCCCCAACGCCGTCTTGAGATCTTTGGCGGAGTTCACTTCCTGGACGATCTTGCGCAGCGTATTGAGCATGGCTCGGGGTCGAACTCCGTCGTCAGTCGCGCGTCAGCAGACGCGGTGCTAGCTCTTTCAGGGCGCGACGGTAGACCTCGCGCTTGAATGTCACAACCTGGCCCAGCGGGTACCAATAGCTGACCCAGCGCCAGCCGTCGAACTCCGGCTTGCCCGTCAGGTCCATCCGTACCCTTTGTTCATTGCTGACCAGACGCAGCAGAAACCACTTCTGTTTCTGGCCGATGCACAGCGGCTGGCTGTGCGTACGCACCAGACGCTGGGGTAAACGATAACGCAACCAGCCGCGGGTGCAGGCAAGAATTTCCACATCATCGCGTTCAAGGCCAACTTCTTCGTTCAGCTCGCGGTACAGGGCATCTTCCGGCGTCTCGTCAGGGTTGATACCACCCTGGGGGAATTGCCAGGCATCCTGGTTGATCCGTCGAGCCCATAGCACCTGCCCGGCATCATTCGTGAGAATGATCCCGACATTGGGGCGAAAACCATCCGGGTCGATCACGGCAGCAACCTCGCAAACGCATGTCACCGCATTGTTCCACAAAGCCTGCGAGCGCAGCAACGCGCCCGCCAAGCTTATGTGCAGCGAGGTGAAAACTCCGTATTCTGCGGGCCTACCCTGTGGCTGATGCGAGTGAACGCGATGCGCCTGGCTTTATTCGACCTGGACAATACCCTCCTCGGTGGCGACAGCGACCATGCCTGGGGTGACTATCTGTGTGAGCGCGGCATCCTCGACCCGGTTGCCTACAAACAACGCAACGATGCCTTCTACCAGGACTACCTGCACGGCACCCTGGACCTGCAGGCCTACCTGGCCTTTTCCATGGAGATTCTCGCGGCAACGCCTACGGCCCAGCTCGACGCGTGGCACCGCGATTTCATGCGCGACTGCATCGAGCCGATCATCCTGCCCAAGGCCCTGGCATTGCTGCAGCAGCACCGCGAAGCGGGCGACAAACTGGTGATCATCACCGCCACCAACCGTTTCGTGACCGCGCCGATTGCCCGCCGCCTGGGCGTGCGCACCCTGCTGGCGACCGAATGCGAAACCCGTGATGGCCGCTTTACCGGGCGCAGTACCGATATACCGTGTTTCCGTGAAGGGAAGGTGACGAGGTTGCAGCGCTGGATGCTGGAAAACGACTATGACCTGGCAGACAGCTATTTCTATAGCGACTCGATGAATGACGTGCCGTTGCTGCAGCAGGTAACCCACCCGGTGGCGGTGGACCCGGACCCTAACCTGCAGGCGGAGGCGCAGCAGCGCGGGTGGCCGGTAATTTCGCTGAGGGATTGATGTTTTTCTGTGCCGGCCGCTTGGCGGATACCTGCGAAGCGGCCGGCAGGTTCAGACCGGCTTGGCGCCCATCAGCCCGGCAATCGACAGGAAGCACACCCCGCTGAACACCGCCAAGGCCAAGGTAAACCGCAACCCCACCACCTCAGCCTTGCGCAGCCGATTCAAGCGCACCAGCAGCCACCACACCGCCAATGCCCCGAAGGTATAGATGACGCTGGAGGCCAGCACCCAGGTCTGCCCCAGCGGCCAACCCACCAGGTGCACCAGCCACCAGCCCGTGAACGGCATGCTCACCAGGCACAGGCCCATGACCAGCCAGACGAACACCAGCGGCCGCCGCAGCAATTTGCCGTAAGCCTCGACATCACCCAGCCTGCGGGCGCGAACCGTCCAGATCGCCAGGCCCAGCGCGCCCAGAAGCAGCAGCGCGGTGGCAAGGATGTGCAAGGTTTTGAGTGTGGTCAGGTGTTCCATGTTTCGATTGTCCTTGTGCAGGCCGTCAGCCCCAGCTTAGCCGCTCAGCCCAGAAACAGCCGGTAAGCCGGGTTCTCGGTTTCGTCCCAATACGGGTAGCCGATCTTCGCCAAGGCCGCCGGCACCAGGTGGCGCTCGTCCTCCGGTACCTGCAGCCCCGCCACCACACGCCCGTCGGCCGCGCCGTGGTTACGGTAGTGGAACATCGAGATATTCCAGCGCCCGCCCAGTTTGTTGAGGAAGTTGAACAACGCACCCGGGCGCTCCGGGAACTCGAAGCGCAGCACGATCTCATCACTGGCACCGGCCGAATGGCCACCGACCATGTGCCGGATGTGCAGCTTGGCCAGTTCGTTGTCGGTCAGGTCGGTGACCGGGAAGCCCTGCTCTATCAACTGCTGCACCAGCACCGCGCGCGGGTCGTTGTCCGGGTGGGTCTGCACGCCGACGAAGATATGCGCCTCGTCGGAGGTGTGCTTGCGGTAGTTGAATTCGGTGATCTGGCGTTTGCCGATCGCTTCGCAGAAGGCCTTGAAGCTGCCAGGGCGCTCGGGGATGGTGACGGCGATGATCGCCTCGCGCTTCTCGCCCAGTTCGGCCCGCTCGGCCACATGGCGCAGGCGATCGAAGTTGACGTTGGCGCCCGAATCGATGGCGACCAGGGTCTGGCCGGACACACCGTACAGCTCGACATACTTCTTGATGCCGGCAACACCCAGGGCCCCGGCAGGCTCGGTGATCGAGCGGGTATCGTCGTAGATATCCTTGATTGCTGCGCAGATCTCATCAGTACTGACGGTAACCACCTCATCCACGTGCAGGCGGCAGATATCGAACGTGTGCTGGCCGATCTGCGCCACCGCCACACCGTCGGCGAACAGCCCGACCTGCGGCAGCACCACGCGCTCGCCCGCTGCCATCGCGGCCTGCAAGCAGTTGGAGTCGTCCGGCTCGACGCCGATCACCTTGATTTCCGGGCGCAGGTACTTCACGTAGGCGGCGATACCGGCGATCAGGCCGCCGCCACCGACCGGCACGAAGATCGCGTCCAGCCGGCCTGGGTGCTGACGCAGGATTTCCATGGCCACGGTGCCTTGGCCGGCGATGGTGTGCGGGTCGTCATAAGGGTGGATATAGACGAAGCCCTTTTCGTCGACCAGCTTCAGCGAGTAGGCCAGCGCCTCGGGGAACGAATCGCCATGCAGCACCACCTTGCCGCCACGCGAACGCACGCCTTCGATCTTGATCTCCGGGGTGGTCTTGGGCATCACGATCGTGGCCTTGATGCCCAGCTCGCGGGCCGCCAGGGCCAGGCCCTGGGCATGGTTGCCAGCCGAAGCGGTGACCACACCGCGGGCCAGTTCTTCCGGGCTCAATTGCGCCAGCTTGTTGTACGCCCCACGGATCTTGAACGAGAACACCGGCTGCAGGTCTTCACGCTTGAGCAAAATCTGGTTGCCCAGGCGCTTGCTCAGCTGCCCGGCGCTTTGCAGCGGGGTTTCGACAGCGACGTCGTAGACGCGCGAGGTGAGGATCTTCTTGACGTACTGTTCGAGCATCGGGAAAGCATCACTGGCCGCAGGACAAGGGCTGCGAGTCTACCCCAGCGCTACGTCGGGCGACCACAGCAAAGCCGCGCAAGCCGTTATACTAAGCCCCTTTGAAACCTCCCCCGCCCCTCTCGGAGCCCGCATGACCCAGGACCAACTCAAACAGGCCGTCGCCCAGGCCGCTGTCGACTTCATTCTGCCCAAGCTGGATGAAAAGAGCGTCGTCGGCGTCGGTACCGGTTCGACCGCCAACTTCTTCATCGACGCCCTGGCTCAGCACAAGACCGCCTTCGACGGCGCGGTCGCCAGCTCCGAGGCCACTGCCCAGCGTCTGAAGGGCCATGGTATCCCGGTCTACGAGCTGAACAGCGTCAGCGAGCTGGAGTTCTATGTGGACGGTGCCGACGAGAGCGACGCGCACCTGAACCTGATCAAGGGCGGTGGCGCGGCCCTGACCCGCGAGAAGATCGTCGCGGCCGTGGCCAAGACCTTCATCTGCATTGCCGACGCCAGCAAGCTGGTGCCGGTGCTGGGCGCCTTCCCGCTGCCGGTCGAAGTGATCCCGATGGCCCGCAGCCACGTGGCGCGCCAGCTGGTCAAACTGGGCGGTGACCCGGTGTACCGCGAAGGCGTGCTGACCGACAACGGCAACGTGATCCTGGATGTGTACAACCTGCAGATCACCAACCCGGTCGAGCTGGAAGCGCAGATCAATGCGATCGTCGGCGTGGTCACCAACGGGCTGTTCGCGGCACGTCCGGCGGACCTGCTGCTGCTGGGCACCGCTGAAGGCGTGCAGAGCCTGAAGGCCGAGTAACCCCTCCTTCACGGGGCAAGTCCGATCGCCGCACCGCCGCGCCCACAGATCCCCGCCCCTTCAATCCAGCGGGGCGGCCGTGGGGCGGGCTTTGCCCCGCGAAGCGGCCCTCAAGGCCAATCAATCTGCCGGCTGTTTGAACACATAGAACAAGTTCGGCTCACTGACCAGGTAAATGGTCCCGGCCTCGTCCATCGCGATCCCTTCCGCCTGCGGCACCGTCTGCTTCAACCCCTGGTACCCCTTGCGCAATGACAGGGTGCTCAGTGGCCTGCCCTTCACGTCCAGCTCCAGCACCAGCCGCGATTCGTCCGACAACGCCAGGAGATGGCCGCTGCGTTCATCAAACTGCAAACTGGACAGATCCCGTACGAACAACCGCGAATCACGCTTGCGATCCTGCACCACATTCACGGCATAAGGCTGCTCGGGGTTTTCATGCGGGAAGCCATGCACTTCGTAGATCAGCATCGGGTCACGCTCCTTGGCCACGAACAAGCGCTTACCGGCCGAGTCGTAAGCCAACCCCTCGAAGCCCTTGTTGCCGTTCAGGCCAATGCCCAAGGTCAACTGCTCGGCATCGCCGGCATCGAGGAACAGCGTGTCGTCGTCAAGGCGCACGCGAATCAGCCGCTGCTGGCGCTCATCGGTGATCACATAGCTGTTGGGCCCCACGTACTCCACCGCTTCCGGGTCGCCGAAGCCGGTCAGCGGCACCCGCCGCAGGATGCGGCCGTCCAGCGACAGCTCGATCAGCTCCGAGCGTGCATTGGTGACGGTGAACAGGGTCTTGCGGTCGGGGTCGTAGGTCAGGGCCGAAATGTCGTCATCCAGCCCCTCGACAGGCTGCGCCTCGACCACTACCCGATAGCGGTCCAGGCCAATGCCTTGTTCGGCAGGCTGCCACCAGGTCTTGAGGTTGAACCAGCCCCGCTCGAACAGGCGAAACTCTTGCCCGGCCCAACCGAGCAAGAGCAGGCCAATGAAGACCGGGATCAGTGACAGGCGAAGAAAACGACGCATTTGAGGCAGACTCGACGAAGGGGTGGCGAATCTAACCACGAACAACTGAACTAAAGCTTAATGCCATCATCCGAAAAATCAGATGATCGTGTCAGTTTTTCTTGAAACGATAGAAAAGCGCCGGCTCGCTGACCATGTACAGGTTGCCCTTGTCGTCCATGGCCACGCCTTCGGCACGCGGAATGGTGTCTTCAAGTCCGTTGAAACCACCCAGCAAGGTCATGAAGCTCACTTGCTGGCCCTGCTCATCCAGCTCCAGCAACATGTTGGAGTCTGCCGACAGCACCAGCATGTGCCCGGTACGCGGGTCGACGCCAAGGGCCGAAAGGTTGCGCAGGTCGAGTTCATCACTGGGCAGCGGCTGTTTATCGCCCTTGAGCGGGCTACGGCCATCGGTGCTCCAGGTGTACAGCTTGGGCGGGCGCTCTTCGCCGATCACCAGGCGTTGGCGCGAAGGATCCCAGGCCACGGCTTCGAAGCCCTTGTTGCTCTTCACCGACTTGCCCAGGTCGTAGCTTGGGAAATCGTCGTGGTTGAGCGACGTGGTGTGCGCATCCACCTTGACCACGGTCAGGTCGTGCAGCCGCTCGTCGACGATCGCCAGGTGCCCATCCTCCATCACCGCCACCCCTTCCGGGTTGTTCCAGCCCTGCAGCGGGATCTGGCGCAGCACATTGCCGTCCAGGCTCAGCTCGACCAGGAACGGGTTCTTGCCCATGACGGCGAACAGGGTGCGGGTTTGCGGGTTGAAGGCGATGTCCGAGGCTTCGTCATCGTCCATACCTGGCAGGGGTTTGGCGTCGATATCGACCTGGTAGGCCGGCAACCACACGCTCTCGCTCTGCTCGGCCGTGCTTTCAAAGCTTTCCTGGACCCACAGTGCCCCGCGGTCGTCCCAGTGCATGGCCACGGCGACGCCATAGCCGATGACCGCAGCAACTGCCAGGCCAAAGGGCCAGCGCAGGTAGAAGCGTCGCTTGGGCTTTGCAGAAACGGGGGCGCCGGAAGGCAATGCCATGCAGAGTTATCCTGGGTGAATGGGCGAAGGTTTGCGCATTATCCAGATGCCGTGTGAAAAAACGGTAAAAACCCGCCAGGTTACATCGGTGTGTGTGTAGGAGCGGCCTTGCCGGGGCGCCGGACCGGTCGGAAAGGGGTGCGAAGCAGCCCCGGGTATTGGCGGCGACGCTGAAATCGAGGGGCCGCTTTGCGGCCCGTTCGCGACGCAAGGCCGCTCCTACACAAGGCGGTGCCAGGTTAGAGCACCCGGCTTTCGAAGCGGCTGACACCCGGCAGTTCCAACACCAGCTCATCACCGACATTGAACGGGCCTACGCCAGCGGGTGTACCGGTCAGAATCACGTCACCGGCCTGCAGCGAGAACTGCGCAGCGATGTGCTGGATGATCGGCACGATCGGGTTGAGCATCATCGCGCTGGTGCCGTCCTGCACCACTTCGCCATTGAGGGTCAGGCGCACCGGGATGTCAGTCACGTCCTCGAAACTGGACGCCGAAACGAACGGCGGCAGCACGCAGGCACCGTCGAAGCTCTTGCTTAGCTCCCACGGCAGGCCCTTTTCCTTGAGTTTGGCCTGCACATCGCGCAGGGTCAGGTCGAGTGCCGGGGCGAAACCGGAGATGGCGTCGAGCACCTCCTCTTCGCTCGGCTTGGTCGACAGCGGCTTGCCAATCAGCACGGCGATTTCGGCCTCGTAGTGCACAACGCCACGGTCGGTCGGGATCTTGAAACCACCTTCCAGCGGCACCACGCAGCTACCCGGCTTGATGAACAGCAACGGCTCGCTGGGGATCGGGTTGTCCAGTTCCTTGGCATGCTCGGCATAGTTGCGGCCGATGCACACCACCTTGCCCAAGGGGAAGTGAATGCGCGTGCCGTCTACGTACTGGTGCTGGTAACTCATGGCCGACTCCTCTGGATACTGCTTTTTATTCAGGTGCGAAGATCTTACCCGGATTCATGATGCCGTTAGGGTCGAAGACGGCCTTTATTGCCTTCATGCAGGCGATTTCTTCGGGCGAGCGGCTGTAGCCCAAGTAGTCACGCTTGGTCATGCCCACACCATGCTCGGCGGAGATCGAGCCGTTGTAGCGCTGGACGATCTCGAACACCCACTTGTTGACCTTGGCGCACGAGGCAAAGAAGTCATCCTTGCTCATGGCGTCGGGTTTGAGGATGTTGAGGTGCAGGTTGCCGTCGCCGATATGGCCGTACCAGACCACTTCGTAATCCGGGTAATGCTCTGCGACGATGGCGTCGATATCACGCAGGAACGCAGGCACTTTCGACACGGTGACGGAAATGTCGTTCTTGTACGGCGTCCAGTGCGAGATGGTTTCGGACAGGTACTCGCGCAGCTTCCACAGGTTCTTCAACTGGGTTTCGCTCTGGCTCATCACCCCGTCCAGCACCCAGCCCTGCTCGACGCAGTGCTCGAAGGTAGCCAAGGCTTCGTTGGCGACCTCCTCGGTACTGGCCTCGAACTCCAGCAGCGCATAGAACGGGCAATCGGTCTCGAACGGCGCCGGCACGTCGCCACGGCCCATGATCTTGGCCAGGCCCTTGTCGGAGAAGAACTCGAAGGCGGTCAGGTCGAGCTTGCCCTGGAAGGCATGCAGCACCGGCATGATCGAGTCGAAGTCCGGCGTGCCCAGCACCATCGCGGTGAGGTTGCGCGGGGCGCGGTCCAGGCGCATGGTCGCCTCGACCACGAAGCCCAGCGTACCCTCGGCGCCAATGAACAGCTGGCGCAGGTCGTAGCCGGTGGCGTTCTTGATCAGGTCTTTGTTCAGTTCCAGCAGCTCGCCCTTGCCGGTGACCACTTTCAGCCCGGCCACCCAGTTGCGGGTCATACCGTAACGAATGACCTTGATCCCGCCGGCATTGGTACCGATGTTGCCGCCAATCTGGCTGGAGCCGCTGGAAGCGAAGTCCACCGGGTAATACAAGCCCTGTTCTTCGGCATAGGCCTGCAGCTGCCGCGTGATCACCCCTGGCTGGCAGACCACGGTGCGGTCGAAGGCATTGAAATCGAGAATCTGGTTCATGTAGTCGAAGGCGACCACGACTTCACCATTGGCGGCCACCGCGCCACCGGAAAGCCCGGTGCGCCCACCAGATGGCACCAAGGCCACCTTGTGCGCATTGGCCCAGCGCACAATCGCCTGCACTTGCTCGACAGTCTTGGGCAACACAATGGCAGTCGGCGCGGGCGGGTAATGCTTGGTCCAGTCCTTGCCATAGGCTTCGAGGGAAGCCGCGTCGGTCAGGACCTTGCCAGGGTCGACAAGGGTCATCAGTTCATCAATAACAGCGGGGTGGTTCATCGCTGGAACTCTCGACTTATTCATAGTCACCCTGAGCACTCTTCACCTGTCGGGATAAGCTCAGATTGTGTCGCGTATGCTAGCATAGCCCTCCCGCTGTTCATGCTAAGGCCGATGCCGCGCCTAGCATCACCCCTCGCCATTTTTTCTCCGGGATACAGGTTTACGCAGATGAGCAAGACTTCTCTCGACAAGAGCAAGATCAGGTTCCTTCTTCTTGAAGGTGTGCACCAGAACGCGGTCGATACCCTCAAGGCTGCCGGCTACACCAACATCGAATACCTCACTGGTTCGTTGCCGGAAGCCGAGCTGAAGGAAAAGATCGCCGATGCCCACTTCATCGGCATCCGTTCGCGCACGCAACTGACCGAAGAGATCTTCGACTGTGCGAAGAAGCTGGTCGCGGTTGGCTGCTTCTGCATCGGTACCAACCAGGTCGACCTGGAAGCGGCCCGCGAGCGCGGTATCGCCGTGTTCAACGCACCGTACTCCAACACCCGTTCGGTGGCCGAGCTGGTGCTGGCCGAAGCCATCCTGCTGCTGCGCGGCATCCCTGAGAAGAACGCTTCCTGCCACCGTGGCGGCTGGATCAAGAGCGCGGCCAATTCCTTCGAGATCCGCGGCAAGAAGCTGGGCATCGTCGGCTACGGCTCGATCGGCACCCAACTGTCGGTCCTGGCCGAGAACCTGGGCATGCAGGTCTACTTCTTCGACCCGCTGACCAAGCTGCCGCTGGGCAACGCTGTACAGGTCGCCAGCTTGCACGAGCTGCTGGGCCTGGCCGACATCGTGTCGCTGCACGTGCCTGAGCTGCCATCCACCCAGTGGATGATCGGCGAGAAGGAAATCCGCGCGATGAAGAAGGGTTCGATCCTGATCAACGCCGCCCGCGGCACCGTGGTCGAGCTGGATCACCTGGCCGCCGCGATCAAGGACAAGCACCTGATCGGCGCCGCCATCGACGTATTCCCGGTCGAGCCGCGCTCCAACGACGAAGAGTTCGAAAGCCCGCTGCGCGGCCTGGACAACGTGATCCTGACCCCGCACATCGGTGGTTCCACCGCCGAGGCCCAGGCCAACATCGGCCTGGAAGTTGCCGAGAAGCTGGTCAAGTACAGCGACAACGGTACTTCGGTGTCTTCGGTCAACTTCCCGGAAGTTGCCCTGCCGGCGCACCCAGGCAAACACCGCCTGCTGCACATCCACGAAAACATCCCGGGCGTGCTCAGCGAGATCAACAAGGTCTTCGCCGAGAACGGCATCAACATCTCCGGTCAGTTCCTGCAGACCAACGAGAAAGTGGGTTACGTGGTAATCGACGTCGACGCCGAATACTCGGACCTGGCGCAAGAGAAACTGCAGCACGTCAAGGGCACCATCCGCTCCCGCGTACTGTTCTAAGTTTCACTGCATCATGAAAAAGGGAGGCCCTGGTGGCCTCCCTTTTTCGTTTGGATCCTGGGCCTGCTGCGCAGGCCTTTTTTCACTCTTTCACAGTGACAGTGACCTTCTTCGATTCGACGCTCGGCTTGAACGGCACGTGATACTGGTCACCCAGCACCAGCTGCAAGGTGTGCTTGCCCGGCGTCAGGGTAATGGTCGCCTCGGTTTGTGCCTTGCCGAAGTGCAGCACTTGCGGGCCGGCCGGCAGCGGCGCGTTGTTCTCCGGCATCAGGCTGGTTGGCAGCGGCATGTCGGCCACCGGCTGCTTGTCGACATCCACCAGCAAATGGTGATGCCCGGTATGCGGGGTCTGGTCACCCGCAGGTTTTAGCCCCATGCCCTCGATGCCGAACTTCACGGTAAAGGTCTTGTCGACCGTTGCGCCATCGGCGGGGGAAACGATGAAGACCTTGGCATCCTTGGGCGGCTCCTGGCTCTTCAGGGCATCCGCGGCACTGGCGAACACCGAGGCCCCCATCAGCAGACCGGCTACGGCAGCACGCGAAAATAGGCTGTTCATTCACTTCTCCTGTGATTCACTTATTGACCGCCACCTGCAAACGATCGGCGGCGGTAGTTCACCATAGCCCACAAAGAGAAATATTTCAGTTAGGGTTAAACCTCGCCAAGGCTTCAAGGTCATAGGCTGCGCTCGACCACGACGAGGAAGAAAGTCGTGGCGAAAGTTATTCAATTGCCAAAGGAAAAAGGGGCATTACATGCGTTCGACCATAGGTGTACTGCTGGCAGTACTGATCACGCCATTGGCTCAAGCCGAGCTGATCGACGAAATCGCCGACCGGGGCGAACTGCGCATTGCCGTGCAGGCCGACAACTCGCCGTATGCGTTCAAGGAAAACGACCACCTGACGGGCTTTGAAATCGACTTCGGCCAAGCGTTGGCCAAGCAACTGGACCTGCGTGCCGAGTTCATCGAAACGCCTGCGGCCGAAGTGCTGCCAGGTGTCGAAAGCGGCAAGTACGACATCACCCTGACCCCGTCGGACAACGCGCCCAAAGCCGATACACCGTTCGACCTGAGCCAGCCTTTTGGCGAGAAAAAGCTGGTCATCCCGTTCCAGAAGGACAACCCGGCATTCGAGAGCGCGGTGAACAACGCCTTGCAGCGCCTCAAGGACAGCGGGCGCACAGCGGAGCTTGAGCAGAAGTGGTTCAAGGGTGTGCAGGAGACGGCTGCAGGCCAGTGACCGCGCCTAGACGTTCGCCAGCGCCTGCTGCGCTTCATCCAGCTCCAGCTCACTGAACACCAGCACCCCCTCGCGCCGCAGCAAGGCTGTGGTCACCCCTTCCCCCGGCACCTTCACCCCACTGAAGGTGCCATCGTAGGTCAGGCGATTACCGCATGAGGGGCTGCCGGACTTGAGCACCGCGACCCGAATCCCGTGCCGGCGCACCAGCGCCAATGCCAGTTGAGCACCCGCCAGGAAGGCGTCGCTGACGTCCTCACCGGTCACCGTCAACACCTGTGCCTGGCCGTCGAGCACTTCGCTGCCCTGCCCGCCGGGGATCTCCGCAGGCGGGCGCGGGGTCGGCAGGCCGCCGGCCACTTCCGGGCACAACGGCACCACCCGCCCTTCGCCCTGCCAGCACTGCAACAGGCCCGGGTGGCCACTGGCGCGGCCGTCATAGCGCACCGGCTGCCCCAGCAGGCAAGCGCTGACGAGTACTTTGGGCAGCTCAGAACGGGTCATTGCCACGCCTGCGGAACCAGCCGGTCAATGACAGGCGCTCACGCCCGGCCGGCAACACCTCATGGGGCACATCGCCCGCCAGAAACACCACCAGGCAGCCGGCCACAGGCTGCACATCGTGCTCGACACCATTGGCCAGGAACATGCGCAACTGGCCACCATCCTGCGGCTGCCAGCCTTCGTTCAGGTAGAACACCGCCGAGACCATGCGCCGGTCATCGTCACGGAAGCGATCCAGGTGACGGCGGTAGAACGCCCCTGGTGGATACAGGGCGAAATGGCATTCGAAGTCTTCCAGGCCGAGAAACAGCCCCTGGTTGATGGCCAGGCGCAGCTGGTCCATGGCTGCCAGGTACTGGTCGCAGGCAGCGGCCTGGCCGGGGTCGATCCACTGGATCTGGTCGCCGCGGATCGCCTCGCGTACCTCCTGTGAAGCCCCGCGCCCGACCCCAGCCGGGTTGAGTTCGCCTTCGGCATCACGGCGCCGGCACTCGGCCGCCAGCGCGCGCACCAGGTCGGCAGGCAGAAAGAGCGCCTGCTGGGACCAGCCATGGGTGGCCAGATCGTCGACGACGGCCGCAAGCATCGGGTGTTCAGGGGAGGTGTGCATGGCGCGCATCATATCCATTAGCCCTGCACTCGCACAGCGCCACTTGGCTGAGAAGCGCGCGGGTATCTCGACAAACCGACGCTGGGACAAGGACAATGGCAGCCTGCCGACAGGGGAGAAC
>NZ_JANIAG010000059.1:0-30522 GCF_028682155.1 Pseudomonas sp. 39004 | reverse complement strand
GCACCGACCCCCAGCACGCGTTGCAGGTAGCGCTTCTTGCCACGCACCCAGATGCGCCCGATCGATGGTGCTACCACGGTGTTGATCACTGCCAGCGGTATCAGTACCAGCGCCGCCAGGCGCGTGGCCAGGCCATAGATGGCCAGCCCTTCGGCATCGCCAAACCAGGCGATGATCCACAAGTCGGCCTGCGACATCACGAACAGCACCACGGTGGTGGTGAGGTTGGGACGGGTTTCCCGTAACAGGGTGGCATAACCGATGTCTGTCGCGGGCTTGCTGGCGGCTTGCGCCCGATACCAGCGCCTGAGGCTGTAGGCACCCAGCAACGCGGTACAACTGGCCCCCACTGCGCCCGCCAGGACCAGCATGTCGAGGTTGAGTTGCAGTTCGCCCCGCCAGGCAAGGATGACGGTAGCCGCACTGGCCACACTCGCCCCGGTGGTGAGGAAGCTGGCCTGTACGAAATGGCCAAGCGCCCGGTGCTGCTCGGACAGGATGGTGGTCATCGCGGCCAGGACCATGCTGATCGAGACCAGGGGGGCAATGGCGTGGAGCAGACGCAGCAGGTCGGCGCCCTCATAGCGCGAAAACACCTGCATGAAGAGGTTGAAGCCGATCGCCAGTGCCAGGGTGGAGAGTACGGCAATCAGCAGTGTACGGCGGATTACCTGCTTCACCTGCCCGCCATCGCGGTGCCCCTGGGCTGTGGAAATGCACGCTGGCGCGGTGATGCTCAAGCCCAGTTGCCCCACGGTGGCGAGGGCCGCGATCAGCGATTGGGCCAGAAAAAACACGCCTACCGAAGCCTGCGGCATGGTCAGCGGAATGATGATGCCGGTCAGGGCTCCCGCCCCAAGAAGCAGAAAACGGCCAAATATAGCGGCAATACTGGCGGCAATCGGGGAGGAGAGCGCGTTGGTGACTTTCCCTTTGGACATGAGTTCTTATTGGCACTTGAATGGGAGCAGGGATTCTGTTTTGTTTTGCAAACCCTGTCCATGGTCTGCAAGCAGCGAGGTTAGGGCACTTTGATATCGATTAGCCGATTTGTAGTTTTTCTTCAGATTCTTTAGGGTCGTGTGCATTGAGTCAGTTTGATGGCGTGCAATAGGCTATTGTGTCGTCGTTCAAGGCTGGTTTTTGTCGGAAATTTCATCGCGTAATGCAGATGCCTTCCGTTGTCATGCGATCTATCCGATAGTAATAGCCAATAAACCAAAAAAAGCGATCAGGTGAGAATGAGAGTACTTTTGACTGGCGCGTCCGGCTTTGTGGGCGCAGCGGTGCTGCAGGCGCTCAGTCGCAACGCAAATGTCGAAACCGTCGTACCTTTGCGTTCACCCCTGCACCATGTGCCTGCCGGGGTCATCACTTACCCCATTGGCGATCTCACAGACGACCAGACAGCCGAATTGCAGGCGCACAAGCCCGAGGTTGTCGTGCATTGCGCATCGCGGGTGCATGTCATGTCGGATACCGCCGCCGACCCGTTGGCCGAATTTCGCCGGATCAACGTCAACGGCACCCTGGCGTTAGCCCGTGCGGCGAGTGCTGCTGGTGCCCGACGTTTCGTCTTCGTCAGTTCGATCAAGGTCAATGGCGAGCAGACCGAACCCGGCAAGGCGTACACCGCAGACGACTTGCCACGCCCGGTCGACCCTTATGGCATCTCCAAGCACGAGGCAGAGCAGGGCTTGCTGGCGCTCGGCGCACAGACCGGCATGCAGATCGTCATCATTCGCCCTGTGCTGGTGTATGGCCCGGGCGTGAAGGCCAATTTCCTCAGCATGATGCGCTGGCTCGACCGTGGTGTGCCCTTGCCCTTTGGTGCCATCCACAACCGCCGCAGCCTGGTGGCGCTGGGCAACCTGGTCGACCTGGTGCTGACCTGCATCGACCACCCGGCAGCCGCTGACCAAGTGTTTCTGGTGAGTGACGGCGAAGACCTGTCCACCACCCAACTGCTCGGGCGCATGGCCCAGGCGTTGGGCAAGCCGGCACGTTTGCTGCCGGTGCCGGCCTGGCTGCTGAGCAGCGCTGCCAAAGCGTTGGGCAAGGCCGCGTTGTCGCAGCGCCTGTGTGGCTCATTGCAGGTGGACATCGGCAAGACCCGCGAATTACTCGGTTGGCAACCACCTGTGAGCGTGGATGCGGCACTTCTGGCAACTGCCAGGCACTATCAGGAAAACGACAAGAAATGATGCTTTTGTGGTCTCTTCCCGCTGTACTGGTGCTGTCCTTGTTGATGACCGCAGGCCTGCGCCGCTACGCGCTGGCACGCAGCGTCATCGATGTGCCCAATGCCCGCAGCTCGCATACCGTACCGACGCCCCGTGGCGGTGGTGTCGCCATTGTCCTGACCTTCCTGCTGGCCATCGTCGGGCTCATGCTGACCGGCGCCGAGGGCATCCACTCGCTCGTCGCGCTAGGCGGTGGGGGTGCCCTGATCGCGATCATCGGCTTCATGGATGACCACGGCCACATTGCCGCACGCTGGCGCCTGCTCGGGCATTTCGTCGCCGCAACCTGGATGCTGGCGTGGATGGGCGGGTTGCCACCGCTGACACTGTTCGGCTGGGTGCTGGACCTGGGGTGGCTGGGCGGTGTGCTCGCTGCCGTATACCTGGTCTGGTTGCTCAACCTCTACAATTTCATGGACGGCATCGACGGCATCGCCAGTATCGAGGCCATTACCGTGTGCCTGGGCGCGGCGTCGCTATACTCTCTGACGGGCCTGGGCAGCCATGCCGTTCTGCCCTTGCTGCTGGCCGCTGCTGTCGCCGGGTTCCTGTTCTGGAATTTTCCCCCAGCAAAAATTTTCATGGGCGACGCAGGCAGCGGTTTCCTCGGTATCGTCCTCGGCGGCCTGTCGCTGCAAGCTGCCTGGGTTTCACCGCCGATGCTCTGGTGCTGGCTGATTCTGCTCGGCGTGTTCATTGTCGATGCGACCTACACCCTCGTCAGGCGCTTGTTGCGCGGCGACAAGGTCTATGAGGCTCATCGCAGCCATGCCTATCAGTTTGCTTCCAGGGAATTCGGCAAGCATCTGCCGGTCACACTCGCGGTTGCCGTGCTGAACCTGTGCTGGCTGCTGCCGATCGCGTTCTGTGTTGCAAAGCTTGGCCTGGATGGCGCCGTGGGCGTGGTGCTGGCCTATATCCCATTGATTGTGTTGGCGGTCCGCTTCCACGCAGGCGAATGTGAAGATTGACACTAAGGTAATGTGAGCAACTCGATGTCAGGGAATTTCTGGAAACGTTTCAGAGGAGCGATGGATAAGGTGCGCGCTAAACTGCTTGCTCTACCTCGTAGGCATAAACGCTTGCTGCAGGTGTTGACCGACATCGTGCTGATCTGGGCCGCCCTGTGGCTGGCCTTTGTGGTGCGCCTTGGCATCGATGAGCTGGCCAACCCCATCATCGACCACGGCTGGCTGTTCCTCACCGCACCGGTGGTAGCCATCCCCCTGTTCATCCGCTTTGGCCTGTACCGCGCGGTGATGCGCTACTTCGGCAACGACGCGCTGATTGCCATCATCAAGGCCGTGACCCTGTCGTCGCTGATCCTGGGCTTCATCATCTACTGGGCCAGCAACCACCAGAACGTCGTACCCCGGTCTATCACCTTCAACTACTGGTGGCTGAGCCTGATCATGATCGGCGGGCTGCGCCTGGCCATGCGCCAGTACTTCCTCGGCGACTGGTTTGCAGCCGCCGTGCAGCACGTACCCTTCGCCAGCCGTGACAACGGCCTGCCCAGGGTTGCCATCTATGGCGCTGGCGGTGCCGGCAACCAGCTGGTCGCCGCCTTGCGCACCGACAAGACATTACGCCCAGTAGCGTTCATCGACGATGACACCAGCATCACCGACCGGGTAATCGCCGGCCTGCAGGTTTACCGCCCCGAACAATTGCAGGAAATGATCGACGCCACCGGCGCCCAGGAAATCCTCCTGGCCATCCCGTCTTCCACCCGCACCCGACGTCGCGAAATCCTCAACTTCCTTGAAGGTTATCCGCTGCACGTGCGCAGTATTCCGAGCTTCGTCGACCTGGCCAGCGGCAAGGTCAAAGTCGACGACATCCAGGAAGTGGACATTGCCGACCTGCTGGGCCGTGACACCGTGCCGGCGCAGGCCGACCTGCTAGAACGCTGCATCGTCGAGCAGACTGTCATGGTCACCGGCGCCGGTGGTTCGATCGGCTCGGAGCTGTGCCGGCAGATTCTCGGCCAGTCGCCGAAAACCCTGCTGCTGTTCGACCACAGCGAGTTCAATCTCTACAGCATCCTCTCCGAGCTGGAGCAGCGCATTGCGCGCGAATCGTTGTCTGTGTGCCTGATCCCGATCCTCGGTTCGGTGCGCAACCAGGCGCAACTGCTCGACATCATGAAGACCTGGCGGGTCGAAACTGTCTACCACGCCGCGGCCTACAAGCACGTGCCGATGGTCGAGCACAATATTGCCGAAGGCTTGCTGAACAACGTCATCGGCACCTTGCACACAGCCCAGGCCGCCTTGCAGGCTGGGGTAGCCAACTTCGTGCTGATCTCCACCGACAAGGCGGTACGCCCGACCAATGTGATGGGCAGCACCAAACGCCTTGCCGAAATGACCCTGCAAGCCCTGAGCCGCGAAGTGGCACCGGTGCTGTTCGGTGATAGCGGCAAAGTCTCGCAGGTCAACAAGACCCGTTTCACCATGGTGCGTTTCGGCAATGTGCTGGGTTCTTCGGGCTCTGTTATCCCGCTGTTCCACAAGCAGATCAAGGCCGGCGGCCCACTGACCGTTACCCACCCGAAAATCACCCGCTACTTCATGACCATCCCCGAAGCCGCGCAGTTGGTGATCCAGGCCGGTTCCATGGGCAAGGGCGGCGACGTGTTCGTCCTCGACATGGGCGAGCCGGTGCGGATTGTCGAGCTGGCAGAGAAGATGATTCACCTGTCCGGGTTCAGCGTCCGTTCCGAACGAAACCCGATGGGCGACATCGCCATTCAGTTCACCGGCCTGCGGCCAGGGGAGAAGCTCTACGAGGAGCTGCTGATTGGTGACAACGTGATTGCCACCCGGCATCCAATGATCATGAGTGCCAATGAAGACTTCATGTCGTGGGACGTGCTCAAGGAGGCGTTGCGGGAGCTGTTGGCGGCGGTGGCGGATGACGACTTTGTGCGGGTTCGGCAGCTGTTGCGGGAGACGGTGATCGGGTATGCGCCGGATGGCGAGATTGTGGACTGGATCTATCAGCAGCGGCGGTTGGAGCCGTGAGGTAATGAGGTAATGGCAGGGGTTCGGGTGTGCGCCGGGTACTTCAATGCGGTTTGCAGATGTAAGTGCGTGGCGTGCCCGGATGAAGAATGACGCTTTCACTCTGCGCGGTGTGCTTGTGAAGCAGTCGGCACCCGCTCGTGATCACCTCGCGGCAGCCTTTGTCGTCCTTGGTGCCCTCAATATTTAGATATACAATTCGCGGCTGTCGAACGAAACGAGCTGGGATGTCGATGTCTACAATCAGGGTTGATATACAAGTCCTAAGGGGACTTGCCGTTGCATTTGTGGTGCTTGAACACTTGGCGATCCCTGGATTTCAGTATGGATACCTGGGTGTAGATATTTTCTTCGTGATCTCAGGCTTCTTGATCACATCGATTGTGTCCAAGGGACTGGCGCGCGATAACTTTTCATTCAAGCAGTTCTACCTCCGCCGAGCAAAGCGCCTGCTACCGGCGTCTTTCGTCACCCTCCTGGCGACAATCATTGCAGCTAAATTCTTCCTGCCACCGATGCAGATCGAATCGATGAAGCAGCAAGTCATTGGCGCGTTGACGTTCTCCACGAATTTTGTACTGCTTAGTCAAGCTGGATATTTCGATATCGAGTCCGCCACCAAGCCACTGCTGCACATGTGGTCGCTGGCGGTAGAAGAGCAGTTCTACTTCGTCGTTCCTGCGCTCCTGGCTTTCACGCCCGCCAAGCATTGGAAAAAGATCCTCATTGTGCTTGCCCTTGCAAGCTTCATGGGTTGCCTCTACCTTTCTGCAAGCAACCCGTCAGCGGCGTTCTACTTGCTCCCTACTCGAGCATGGGAGCTACTCATTGGTAGTGTCGCGTCGATGGTCGTTCATAACGGCATTGTCAAAAGCGTCTCGTTAAAACTGGCAGTACCTGCTTTTGCGGTTCTGTTGGCGTCGCCATTTGTTAACTCGGGCCTTTCGCATCCGGGCCTCGATGCCGTCGTGGTTTGCTTTGCAACGGCGATTATACTGCTGGCCAATCACCGTTTATTGAATGGTCAGGCGCGGATGCTGTTCGTCAATAAGCTTGGCGATCTTTCGTATTCGCTGTACCTCGTTCACTGGCCAATAATCGCGTTGGCTAATGCCTCGATCAATACTGATAGCCTGGTTGTCAAAGGTACATTACTCGCGGCATCGCTCGTGTCGGCTATTGCGTTGCACAGGTGGATAGAAGAGCCGTTCAGGAAGATGCCTTATGGCTTCAAGCCGTCGATGGTCGTTTTCCCTGCGCTGACCCTAGCGTTGTTCGGTCTGTCGCATACGTTCCTGAAAGGCCAGTCTGCTGAGAAGATAAACGAACTGTTTGCTCCAAACTATGGGCTCGACAGGTCCTGCGGTGCCAATATTTACAAAGATACTGAGCAGTGCCGGACTTCGGCAAACCCCAAGATTATTGTTTGGGGTGACTCTTTTGCCATGCACAACATTCCAGGGATGTTACAGTCGCAAAAAATCGACATTCGCCAGGCTACCCGCAGCGCATGCGCGCCCTTCTTGAACGCAGCGCCCAATACGAAGCGTAACGACTTCGAGGTGCAGGCGCGGCAGTGTGTAGGGTTCAATGACAGTGCTTTCAAATTTATTAGTGAGCACCCATCGATTACGACCGTTATTTTGGCAGGGTCGTACGGGCAGTATGTGCAGGATACATTCGAGACGATTTCTTTTGACGAGGGCGGTGCGATGCACATCGCTAAATCGACACCCGAACGTGCGAAGCAAGATATGCACAATGTTGTCGAAAAGCTTAAATCGCTTGGAAAGGACGTCGTGATTATCTCGCCTCCACCACGTATTGATAATGCGCTTGTTTCGTGCATTCAGAATGAAGTGGCCAACCCCTCATTCTCTGATCCGTCGGCTAAATGCATGCTGGCAAGGTCAGCCTTTGACCGGGCGAATAAAAAGATGAATGACCTGATGAAATACGCTGAAACGGCCCTGGGTGCCAAGGTGGTGTACTTGTCTGATGTCTTGTGTGACGAAAAGGCGTGTAAAACCATCATCGATGGGGTCCCCATCTATCGTGACAATGGGCACCTGAGCATTACAGGTTCGGTAAAACTGTACCAGAAAATGCCCAATATCCTCGCCGGCGTGAAAGGCAATACGTAGGGCTGTCCGGGTATTCGATGAGTGGCATGCAGTGGTCGCTCTAAGGGCGGCCACTGCTTGAAAGTCAGATATCAGCTTTGGGTTTGCCTTACCTGGTTAACGTGTCAGGCAACTGACGCTTCGTTTACTGGAAGTTTGTTGATCTTGCGGGTCCTTGTAAAATGCCACCACTACGAGTTCGCCAGGTGTATCAGGGATAGGGAATCGTGCGCGGGGTGACGGCTCGTACCAGCGTACATCATGGCGAACGCCATCAATCAGCAAATAGAAAGCGAAGTTGCCATTTTCATAGATCTTGCCGTCCATGACCAATGAGCAATGCGCGAAAATTTCACTTTCTGTTCTGTAAGCCGCCACCGTGATTTTGGCGCCGTCGGACACCAGGGGGGCTTTGCCTGACGCGTCGTTGATCGCGGGGTTATCACCACCAATCGACTTTTGCTTGGAGGTTAACTGCGAGAGCGCTTCTTTGTAATAGCCCTCACAATAATGGAAGGGCGATGCGCCCCAGCGATGAGACTCATCGGCGGTTAGAAGTTCGGGCGGAAAGGTGAGGAATTGGTTGTCTTCCAGCTGGCTATGAAGCGCAGCATACATCCATTCCAGCTCCTGGTTGGCATTGTTTACTGCAGTAAGGGTAACCGGGAAGTTTGAATCGCTCGGTGTTTCAAACTGGGAAGCCCAGTAGACTTTATTGACAAGTACGCTGTCCAGCTTGTTGTGCTGCTTCAGCAGCTCAATAAACTTTTGCATGCCTTCAAGCCACAGCGCTCTGCGTTCTTCAGTGCCTTGCTGAATTAATCGAAACCCTTGTATGTCGCTGTCAGCCAGCAGGCCGCTTTCGGTAAGCTCGCTTGAGTGGGTGATGACTTGGCCTGTCGGCAGGGCGACGAGGTCGAACCGCTCGTCAATCAAGTCGATCAATATGATGTCGGCGCTGGACAGTCGTTCAGGCTGGAGGATCAGCTCTTTGGAAAAGTCATACCCGACCATGCGTCGCCGGAAAGCTGAGGGTATACGGTCTAATGCCGCATCATTGGCATAGGGCGAACTCGACAGTGAGGCCATTGAAGACCTGGCAAAGTAATCGGTTAACTTAAAGACCCGGCTATGCTCTAAGTTGAATATATCTCTGGATACACAGCTACCGTAAATCAGTAAGTTCTTGATCACTGTTCCTGTCAGCCTCATGTGGTGATATTTAACACAGCAATGCATAAACTGGCATGCGTACGTGTCGGACAATCCATTATCCCTAGGCTCCAGTAGGAATGCAACGCAGTCGCGCTCCCGGGCTGGAGTACATGCGTACTCTTCACGAGCATTCAGTTAACGGTCGGGGTGTCCCGCGATGAGGGGGTTCGAGATGGGGGGGGAACCCAATGACGCGCCTTTGGCCTCGCTTGGGTTCCTGCTGCACTGCACGTCGCTATCGATCACATCGATTTGAGCGGGGAGTACAATTCGCGTGCAGTTGCTCTTCCCGCGGCATAAACTTCTTTTTCGCGGTCCTTGATTGACTCACGGTAGAATTTATCAAAAGCCTGATACGTGAGTTTTAGTTGCTCATCATCCGTGGCTTCGGACAGTTGCTTGGCAAGATGGACTGCTCTCGCTTGCCCGTAATCCGGAAGCTGTGGGGCTTCAATCGAGTAGGAAAAAAACTGATTATCTAAAAGCTGGCTGCCCAGATTTTTCGACATTGTTAAAAGGGCTTGTTCGATGGTTTCATCGACAAAGCCCATATTTGTCAGTTTTCTGAATTTTAGCAGTGCAATCAAGGCGCCGATGTGGCCGTTATAAATCCGGAAGCGCATGGTGCCGTCCGGCTGGGTTTCAGTGCCTAACTTTTTGAAATGCTCTGCGTCTGTCTCCAGGGGGGTGAAGACATATTCGTAAAGCCAGAGGTCGCCACGTGAGTCTTTCTCGGATAACTTGAGCTTGGTGTCGTTGGATGTTATCGTCGAAATGAGCTTCAATGCTTTGTTTAAATGTTTCTCATCATGGGTGGCTTCAAATATGCGCATGTAGCCGTAGGCGGTGTACGCATTCATGAAGGCGCCATAGAAAGGTCTTTTCATGGTGGCCCAATACATTGGGAATGAAAAGTCGTTTCTGATGTAGTTGTGATTGCCCAGTGTGTCAGTGTAGATAGAGGCCGCCAGGTCCAGGTAGTCGATCTGGTCGAGTATTACTTTTGACGGGCCCTGAACCTTGCAGGTGCTCGCCAATGCACAGGCATTAATAGCGAAGGCGAAAGGGTTGAAGGGTTGATTGAAATCAGCCACGTACTGCTCTGGCCATGGCCTGTATAGGTCAAGGTGATGCTTGGGTTTCCACTTGCCGCCTTGTGGGCCCGTTCCCATGGCTCTGTCGAACCAGTCGGTAGTGAGCGCTTCGTAGTTAATGTGCATAGGTAGCCTAGCCTGAGTGTGGGGCGGTGACAGATTGATTATTATTGATGTGCTGGGTGCTGATTGTGTGAGGATTGATCTATCGGTTATGCAGGTATAAGTCTGTTGAGGGGCACAGACCCAGAGTGGGGCGCCGAGCGCAATGCAGGTCAGTGATTGATACTAAAAGATATTCCCACTGCGAGTGCTCAGCAGTGGGAATATTCGTCTTTCGATGCGCGGGTGCCGGAGCAGCTTATTGCTGCTTTTCTTGCCAGTAGATGCTCACCAGTGCTGGGTTTTTATCATTGATCAAAACACCAATGGTTGGAGAGTTTTTCTTCATGTAGTGTACTTTAACTGCCGCGGATTCAGCGTTTGGCTGCTCGGCAGCAACATACCCCAATGCGCGGAAGCGCTCGTCGACTTTGGCCTTGGTTTCAGCTTGAGCCAGGTTGTACTGGATTTCGAAAGTCTTGAAAGTACCGTTTTCGATAGGTTTGGTAACATTTTTTGTCATGTTACCTTCGAGCGTCAGCTTTTCGCCGGAAGGAAGTTGGATGTCAGTCCCTTTTTCTTCATTGCAGCCGCCCAAAGCGAGTAGGCAGGACAAAACCGCGACGTAGGTGATTTTTTTCATGTTAAGCGTTAGACCTTGGGTTTGTTAATGTAAATTTAAACTCTGAATTCTAGCAAACTTGTCGACCCTTGACTATTCAGTTTGCTCGAACTCCGAATGCTTGGGTGATGTGGTCAGCAAGTCGAAGGCCATCCTCCTTTTGATAGCTGTTCGCGAGTATTTTTGTATGAAATCATTTCGAGCTGTGGGGCCCAGTTCCAGGCTCCTGAATGATCTGATAGCGGCTTCGAGATCACAGGGGCTGAATACCGCCGTATTGTGAATGCGTCTGCTTGCAAATCGACCTGGGTACCCGGACAAACCTGCCAAAATAGGTTTCTGAGTTGCTGCGTACTCGAACAGCTTGGAGGGCAATACTCGACGGAACGCCTTCATGTCATTCAAGTGCAAGAACAGTACATCGGCTTCACGGTAAAGCTTCAATAAAGAGTCACGCTTCATCGGGGGCGCGAGATAGACGTTTGTCACCTGCTCGCGAGCCAGTGCTTTCTTCAAACGCTCGATGGCCCCGCCAGATCCGATCAGATGAAAGTCGGCTTCATCCTCGAGGTGCTTGGCCAGTTGCGGGACAATGAGGTGCAGGCCTTGCCCGGTACCAATATTGCCTGCGTACACAATTTTCAATCGGCGCGGTAGTGCAGGCAGGTATTGCGTGACGACCGGTGCCGGCGGCAACGGCGGCGGCGTGAGGAAGAGCTCATCGATCCCGTTGGTATGCAAGGTGAATACCTTGTCGGGGTAGCGCTTGTTAAAATAGGGCGTAAACCCAGGTGAAATAAGATTAACTTTGTCAGCCTGTCGGATCGTGCTAGCTTCAATGGATGAAAAGACAACAGAAGCTAGTTTGCCGAGGGTAGGTGGCAGTACCCCTTGCAAGGTGTCGACAAAAATATCTCGAATGTCCAGATACAGCTTGGTACCTGTTTTTCGGGAGATGTAAGCGCCCAGCGAGGCTGTCATCAAGCGCGAAGAGGTGGCAAAGATCAGGTCGTACTGTTTGCTGTTGGCTACTTTGCATACTTGGTAGGCAAACGAGCCGAATGAAAACGCCTGGTCAATGAAACCACTTTTATGGGCAGGCACCGCCAGTCGCCGTACGGTCAGGCTCGGCGACTGCTCAAAGCTTGAGGCCGTGGTCTTGAAGGTATGGTACCGATTGGGCTGTGTGGTAACGACATCGATTTCCACATGGTCGCCGACATTATCCAAGAGTGCTTTTACCAATGCCTCGGCACGGAAGGAGCCTGCCGACAGGTCCGGCGGGTAGTAAAAACTCAAAAAGAGAATGCGTGTCTTCACGGCCGGGTTACCTGGTGTGAGCGTGGGTGAGCAGCACCCGCTCGTAGAGATCAACTAAACACTTTTCCTGGCTTTCCCAATTCAAGTTTTGCGCGGTCTTCCTGGCGTTGCTGGCGAACCGTGCGCGCAGCGCGGGGTCTTCCAGCAACTGAATGATTGTGCGGCTGAGGGCTTGCTCGTTATTGGCCGGTACCAGCAGGCCGATGTCATTGCTTCTGACAATCCTGCGGATTTCAGGGAAGTCAGTGGCAATCACCGGTAGCCCGGCGATTACATACTCGAAGAGTTTGTTCGAATCCGTGGTGTAATGATTGAGGCAGGTGTTTTCGATAGGCTGCACACCCACGTCGGCAGAGGCCGTATAGCTTGGCAGTTCGGCCAGGGCCACCGTTGGAATGAAATGCACTTTGTGCTGCAGGTTCAGTTCTTGCGCCAACTGCGTGAGCGGTTGGGTCAACCGGCCGCCGCCGATCAGCACAAAGTAACAATCAGGCACGTGCTGCGCCGTGCGGACCAGTTTTTCCAGCCCGCGGCCTTGCTGTAAACCACCTTGATAAAGAACGATCGGCCACGGCTCGACCAGGCCGAGCTCTTCTCGAATGCGGTTCGAGGGTGGGCTTTCAATCAGCCTGGGTCGGTTTTGTAGAACCAATGGCCGCTCCACGCCATAGGCGCGAGCAAAGTACTTGGCCCGTGCGTCGGTTGTGGTGATCGTGCCATTTGCCGAGGGCATCAGCTGTTTTTCTACAAACCCGACGACCTTCCGCAGGCTCTTGTAGCCTTCTCGGCTGGTACTGATTTCGTGTGCGTCGTACACCAGCCTGGCGCGTGACAATTTTGCTGCCAGCCAGGCGGTGGGCAGGGTATTGACGTCATGCGAGTGCACGACCGTCGCCCGGTACTCAAGCATCTTGAACAGCAGCGCGAGGTGCGTCCACCCGCGTGATACAGCTCTTAGAACAAGCAATTTCAGGCTTGGCTTCACCGGCGCGGACTGCTGAGACTCGCCACCGGCTTTCACCGCAGGCTGCTGGTTCTTCTTACGCAGTTTCCAAAGCGGCGAGCGGGCCACTCGAACAACTTCTATGCCATCGTCGAGCACTGCCTGCTGTTGGGTGACGCCTGGCGTGTGCAGTGCGAACACGCGAACTTGATAACCGGCCCGTTGCAGCGTTTGAGCTTCCTTCATCACGCGCGCGTCGTTGAGGAATTCATTCCATACAATCATCGAGACTTTCGTCATTGCGTCGCGCCCTCTACAGCTGTGGGTGTATCAAAAATCTCTATGCAGCTGACGATGTCAGGTGTCAATGCAAGGGCTGCCGAATAGTCTTTACGCACAATATGTCTTTCCAGCATGTACATCAGTGCAGCCAGCCAGACCTTTTGCTGCTCGGCGTTAGCAAGTGCCGGGCGCTGGTCGCTGGAGCCGAGCGTTTCGAAAAGCGCATCTTTTTGCGCGATTGGCCAACTGCAGCCAATCGCTTCAATGCGCCAGTTGCTCCAGTGGCTGAGGACAAAGCCGGAGGAGGGGGACGCCAGTAGTGTGTTGTTGGTGACATCCAGGGGCACGATCTGGCGAGGAAGCTCGGCCAGTTGCCGGGTAATGCACGGCAAGGTGTTGATGATGCGCTCGACACGTTGAGTGTCGTCATCATTGATACAGGCCAGACGGAGCGAGCTGATCGTGGCTTCATCAAGACGTTGTTCGAGGTACAAGCGCGTGCGCGTGAATTGGGCAATCAGCTCTGCAGCGGGCTCCAGCAGTATCAGCCTCTTTGCCACGCCAAGTATGCCTTCGCCAATCTGCCGGCCGGCCAGCTTGTCAGACGCTTCAAATCGATAGACATGGCAATCTATGTCACTGACCTTGTAATGACCCACAAAGGGCAAGACTGGCAAGCCGCGTTGCGTCGTCAGCAGCGCCCGTTCCTGCAGCGCCGAGGATGAGATGTTGTTGCCAAACACTTTGACCAGCAGGCTGTGCTCAACGGCGTCATCGGCAAACTGCAGGGTGAAGGCGTAGATATCGGTAAAGCCCACCTGATGCCATTGCATCTGATAGCTGTCGACCGCCTCAGCATTCAGTTTTTGAAGCAGCTCGCGCACCCATTTGTCTCTGTTTTCTGCCTGCAGGATATAATCCAAGCCATTGCTTTGCGGGCGCAGTTCGATGAGCGGCTGAGACTGATAAAACAGCGCATTGACCTGCCGATGCTGAATGCGCAGGCCGATAATGTCCAGCATCATGCTCGACAGCCTCTGCAAGCCTTGGCGCATGATCAGAACGGCGATGACGGCGTTGAAAATCTTGGTGTGCTGGAAATACAGGAAGTCAGTCACCAGGACGAAGAAACTCAGCAGGAATCCTGTTGCCGCCAAGGCATTAAGAATAGGGCTGTAGTGCTGGTGGAAGCTATCGCGAATGCGCTTGCTGTGGTTGTAGGCCAGCACGCAAACGGTCGATGCTACGGCCAGATACGCGAAAATCGCCAGCAGCAGGCTCGGGTATACAAAGGCAAGCGCCACCGTGCTCAAGCCAAAAAAAGCCCCCCCTGCCATCGCTCGGTTGAAGCGAGAGTAGGCGTTGGTGGCAATTTTTTCCTGGTTCTCGAACAAATTGAGCTTGGACGTGCGAGCGAGGAGGGTCTGGGTGCCTTTACGGCACAGCAGTGCGGTCGCCAGTTCCGCCAGCAGATAGGCGATATAGGAAAGGGCCGCCGCTGCCGTCAGTGCATAGATCAAATGATCCTTCTCGAGCGTATGCAGGATCGAAGGAAAATAGGCAGGGGTTTTGTCTGAGCCTAGAAGAATGATGACTTTAAGAGGCAGGAAGAAAGCCAGCAAAAGAAATATCTGGCTCGCCAAGGTGCTGATTTGCACCAGGCCGGTAATGATCGGCACCACCTTGACGAATTTCACGCCCAGGGAAATACACCAGCCGATGGTGGCTTTTATCTGCTGCTGGAGTTTCATGCTAACGCGAAACCGAATAAGCAAATGTGAGATGGGCGTACATTATTTTTCCTGCCAATAAATATTGGCGAGGGTCTCATGCCCACCTTCCTTGGCGCGCGTTACAAAAATGGCGCCGATCGGTGGCAGGGACTTTTTGTAATACTGCACTTTGAACTGGGTAGCATCATTGCTGATGATCTTGCGCGTGTAGCCGTTATTTTTCAGCACAGCGTAGACGTCGTTTTCAGCGATCTTGTCAACGCCGGCATAGACGAATTCGTGCATGCTCACGAACCCCGCGCCATTCGGTTTCTTGTGCGATTTCTGATGTGTGCCCCTGAGCAGCACATAGGTAGCGTCACTCAGGCGCAGGGTGTTGGCCGATTTTTCCGCTGGCATCACCTCGCCTGTCGGTTGTTGATCGCAACCGGCCAACATCGTCAGGAGTGCAATAAGGAAGAGGTACGGTTTCATGATCTGATCACTTCAATTGATGATCCGCGCCAGCAATTGTTTGGCGAGGGTTCTGTAATAGGTGCCGTGGTAGTAATACGGGCAAAACGCCCATTTGTGCTCGTTTTTTGAGACGTGCTGCACCATCTTTGCAAATACTTGTTTGGCGATGGTTCTGTAGTACGGGCTGTCATAGTGATACGGGCAATAGGCCCAGCGAGGCGCCCCCCCTGCAATCAAGCCAGCGTCCTTGCCGCCGATTCTCTCGACTGGGATCGTCGAGTTCTCCAGGCCTTCCAGCATCGGGTCAATGATTGCATTGTTGAGGTCGATGAGGTTCTCGAAGGTGCTCCCGGCGAAGCTTGCAACGGTTTCCTTGCTCTTGTACTGGCTCGCCCAGTTGGCCTGGTGCACGAAAATGTTCGGGCACAGGCTAGCCAGGCGCTCAAGGAACATGGGCAGCGCCCAGGTGCGCAATTGCTTGGCTTCCTCACTCCAGGGGGCCTGCAACTTGAACTCGATACCGCAACGCGACAGTGTTTTGAGCATGAGCGGGCTGGCCGAAACGATGGAACTTCCAAACGTTGCGATGCCGATGCTTTCGTCAAAGAAATCGACAATGACGATGTCGGGCCGAGCTTGCTCAAGCTGTTTCCAGTGGTCTTTGGAGGCGTCCCACTGAACACGTTTAGCCTCGGCGTCTTCGGTATCGACCTTGAACCGGGCATCGAGGCAGGGCGGTGCCATGTAAGAGATAACCGACGATTGAGACATGTAAAAACACACCTCGAAGCGTTCGAGGGCTTCTTGTTGAAACGTGAACAAATTGTGCGAAGCACTTGAACCGAGAATGGCAACGCGAATCTTCCCTGCATTCGCTTTCACGGGGTTCGGGCGCGAGGCCTTCACTTCAAGGCGAGCTTTTTGCGACAGGAGTTTGTTCAATACTTCTTGGTCGGCACCAAAGACGTTCTGTTGTTCAGCCTTGATTTGCTGACGGACGGTATTTAGCTTCTCAAGGTATTTGTGCGGCATGCCCAGCGGAGACTCTCGCAGCAGCTGGGTCAGGTATTCAAGCTGGGCAGTCTGTAGGCCGAACCGCGCAAACAGCGCCGGATCGAACCCTTTCACGCACGCGGGCGAGCTGAGTATGCGTGCGCGCGCGCCAAAGAAGTACGAATCGCTGAGCGGGTGCTTGGTATACAGATAAAGCGGTTCCGCTCTGCTCAGATGAATGTGCTCGGCGGAAATCCGATGCTGTTCCAGCGTCGAGACGACAAGGTGGTGCGCATACTGAGTAATGGAGTGCGACTTGGGGCCTGCTGTCTTGTCCACCAGGGTCAGTGCAAGTGCCAGCGTGTCGTATTCGACCGGGCGATAGCACTCATCCGAAGGCAGGAATTCGATACCGTTTTTCAGCGATATCAGCAGCACCTCCGAGATGTTGTGCTCGGAGGTGGCCTCGGCCTGGATCAGGTCGATGACGTGCTCATCAATGCAGTCGTCATCATCCATGCGCGAAGTTACCAGGACCGCCTCGTCAACGTCCTTGATCAGGCGCAGGATTTCGCGACTGACCATAGAATAGTCGCTGACCCGAAGCGTGCGCGCATTCAGGCCAGAACCACGCAGCAACGTCTCCAGTCGCGTCCGGTGCAGTGTCGGCAGTGCTTCATCAACGAAGATGATCCATTCGAAACCCTGATTGCTCTGGTTGGCCAAAGACGGGAGGGCAGTATTGCTAAAGACCTCCAGCCTGTAGGACAGCCACAGTTCATCCTTGATGCCGATACCAAAATTGGTAAAAACGAAATGCTTCAAAGCGGGTTTCATCATCGTCTTCAATGATTCTGAATCACAGCAACTTCCCGCTCGGCCATCTTGACGCTGGCGCTCTGCTCGCGAACACGCTTGGCTGCAGCTTTGGACTTCACGACGAAGGTGCTGCCATTGAGGTACATGTCCTCGATCGCTTTCGCCAGTTGCTCGTGGCTTTCGGGCTCGACCACGTAGCCGGATTGGTTGTCGACGAACTCGGGTACTGCCGCGACGGCGGTAGTCACAGGTACCAGGCCTGACGACATGGCCTCATCACGGGATACGCCTTGGGTGTCCATGCGGCTCGGGCACAGGAAAATGCCGTAGTCCTTGTGGGTTTGCGCGATCTCCGTGTGGTTGAGGAAGCCCTGCTGGATTTTCACGTTGGCGTAGCTGCGTAGCGGAGCCAGCGTTTCTTCAAACAGAGGGCCGTCACCGATCAGGCAGAACTCCATGTCATTGAACCAGGGCTTGCTCGTCAGGCTCTGGATTGCCTTGACAGTCAGGTCGTTGGCGTAGGTCTTCGAGGTGTAAGGACGAATCGAGAGCACCTTCTTGCGCTGCTCGGCCGACTTTTCCCGATGGTCGAACAAGTCGGTGTTGATCGGGTTGTGAATGATCTCGTACTGAGCTTCCGGCAGGCGGAACCCGAGGTCTTCCATGACTTCTTCGGCGAAGTAGCGCGACACGAACACCAGCTTGAGGTTCGGGTGCATGGGTTGCAGCAGCCCACGCCAGAAGGTCATGCGTTTTTCGCTGGCGAGCTTGCCCAGGTGCAGTTGTTCGTCGGTCGCGAAGTTGAACTCACGACGCCACCAAGGCTGAATATCCGCGCCGTGTACCCAGACAGTGATGCGTGTGCTGTTCAGGAATGGACGCAGCACATTCCACATCTGCTCGTCGAGGAAATGCACGAGGATCGATTTGTAGCGATTCTTCTCGAGCATCTTCGTCAAGGTCGATGTGCAACCTGTGACTACATCGATGTTCTGGAACTCGTGGTAGCTCACGGTCTCATTGGGGCGCAAACGGAACACGTCTACATCGATACCGTGTTCCTGGTAGGCCGTTACCCGGGTGTGCACGAACTTGTTGCGGTACAAGTCGGAGTAGGTCGGGTAGTGATTGGTCAGCAGCAGGTGCTCGCCACGGCCCATCATTTCAGAGGGCTGCAGGTTGCGATGCCCCAGCACCAGTGCTTTCAGGTCGGTGCTGCCCGCCGCGTAGGCGCGCAGGCCAAAACGCACGAACACAGCTTCTGGCGGAACATCGGCGGTCTGGTTGCGGTTCGGATACTGCATGACGTGGCTGATGCGCTGTTTGTCGGCATCCAGGAACAGCACGACCAACTGCAGGTTCAAGCCGGGTGTGCAGTCGAGGAACAGCTTCAGGCGGCCCCCTTCGCAACCCAGTTCATCCACACGGACTTCCTGTTGGGCGTAGATGTATTCGTGCTTGCCGTCCGCGAGCTTGGAGTGCACGCGCCAGTTATCGCCGTCGACGATCAGGTCCACGAACTTGTTGCGAATGACGCCAAACATGTCGGCCAAACCGCGGCCAGTGATCTCAGGCGCATCGTGGCTGACCTGCAGCGGCGCGATCGACTGTGCCCGGGCTTGCAGCTGATCGATGGTCATGCCCAGGTTCAGCTCGAGGTCGTTGACCTTGGTACTGACTGCCTCGTGTTGTGCCGCGCCGTTCTCGCAGTAGTTGAACGGATCAATGGCCAACCCTTGAGCGTGGGTGTACTGCAGTGATGGCAGGTTCTTCAGCCAGCTGCGCAGGGGTTGGGCGGCGACGATCTCGGTTGCTACCAGCGAACGGCGGGCGGCAAGTGTTTGCGTCGGGCGGTAGGCCTGTTCGTTGGACAGCAGTTCGGCTTGCTGGCCTTTGCAGGTGAAGTGTGCAGCTTTACCAATCACCTGGGCACGGCTGTAGCGGGTTGCCAGTGCCAGGTCGAGCAGGTAGTTGGGGCCGTAGTAGTCGCCAGGCACGAAGGCGGCAACCCAAGGGGTATTGCCGACCAGCTCACCGAGAGAAGTCTTCTTCAGTTGGGCAGGCTTGAGCACCAGGATTCGCGGGTCGTCAGTCACGATGCTGCTCTGGTAGGCATCGCTGATGA
This sequence comes from Pseudomonas sp. 39004, assembly GCF_028682155.1. Lineage (NCBI taxonomy): Bacteria > Pseudomonadati > Pseudomonadota > Gammaproteobacteria > Pseudomonadales > Pseudomonadaceae > Pseudomonas > Pseudomonas sp. 39004. The sequence goes on along the minus strand of NZ_JANIAG010000059.1, from coordinate 11,423 downwards.
TGACCATGCGCACCTGGCTGTAGGTCTGACGGTTCAGGTGAGCGCGCAGCATGTCGAATTGCTGGCGATCCTGAGCCTCACAGACAACCACGATCTCCGGCAGGCGCTGGGCCTTCGAGGTGCCGGTGACCTTGCTCATCACGTATTCCAGACGCTGGGTATAGGTGTGCTCCTGCATCACTTTACGCAGGGCAGCCAGCCTCAGCTTGTCGCTGTTCAGCGGGTCTTCTGCCAGCAGCTGCAGGCGACGGAGCATCTCTTCGCCATTGTCGGTGGTGACGACCAGGTCGCCGAACAGCAGGCGCACACCGCGCGAGAAGTTGCTCACGGTCAGGGTGTTGCAGCCGAGCAGTTCGAAGACACGTCGGGCAAACATCGATTGCGACTGTTTGATCGAGTTGAGGTTGATCGCGTAGCGGTAACCTTTGTATGCCGTGTCGATTTTCTCGAAGGGCAGGGTGCCGACAATGTACGGTTGGTATTCCTCGGGGAACTGATAGTTGACATCGTTCTTGCCGAAGTTACGGTCGAAGATTTCCAGTGGGCGGAACTTCGGCAGCTCGGTGACGAAGTTGCCCAGGTCGCGGGTGCGCTCAGGGTAACGGGCGTAGTAGGCACCGGCGAAGCAGAAGGCATCCTTGCGTTCGTACAGTTCGATCGGGTTGTGCAGCGCAGGCTGGCAAGCGAACGGCAGCAGGTAGACGCGGTCGTGACCGAGTGCGCCCTTGTAGCGGTGGATGCAGTCGATATCGGTGGTGAACACGTGGTCGAACTGCTTGGCCGTGGTCAGGAAGGTCTCGAAGTGGACCGGGTCTTCCTTGTTCCAGAAGACGGTCGGCACTTTGTTCTGACGGCACCAGGCGAGAATGTCTTGCAGCTCCTGGCCGTTGTGGCCGACCTTGCTGCCCCACAGGTCATCCTTGCCGCGCCAGGCGGACTCGATGAACAGCAGTTCTGGGCCGAAGCCTTCGATTTCCACTTTCCAGTTGGCTGGCGTGAGTGGCATCAGGTCGCATTCGTAGCGGTACGAGCCGAAGGTGAACTCATCCATCACGCACGCCACTTTCAGGCGGCTGACGGGCTGGTCGGCTTGGCGCAGCAGGGTAGTGCGGCTCTGCTCGCTGGTTGCCAGGGCAGCTGGCAGCTTGAGGTAGTTCTCGTCCTGCACCACAGGTGGCGGCGGCAGCAGTGCCTTGAGCGGTTCGTTGGCCAGCAGTTTCTGCTCGTTTTGCTGGCGTTGCTGGTTGGCCTTGCGGTACAGCCGCAGCAGGCGCACCGGCAACTTGACCAGGCCGCCCAGGGAGCTGGCGCTGTTCTTGATCTGGTAGCCGAGCTGGTAGGTCATGCTGGAACGCGTCTTGACCAGGCGCTGTTCAGCCAGGTGGCGCTGGGTGTTGGCTCGGCCCAGGTTCTCGTTGAGCTCGTCGATCTTGCGTTGCTGAGCTGAGCTGCGTTCCAGCAGCTGATTGAGGCTGGCCTTCAACTGTGGAATCTGTTCGCCGGTGACGGCGCGGTACTTCATGTTTGCCGCGCCAAGGCCTGCCTTGGACGAGTTGAGTTCGGCTTCCAGTTGCTGGCGCAGACCCTGCCATTGTTCGTTGGTGGCGGCGAGACTGGCTTCGGCAGCTTGACGGCTGACGCTTTCCAGCTGGAGTTGCTCTTCGAGCATGTCCTTGGCTTGATTCAGCGACGCAATGGTCTCTGCCAGCGAGGCCCGGGCTTCTTCGGACTGGGTGTTGGCGAGGGTCAGCGCCTGCAAGCGGTCTTCCAGCACGGCGCGCTGTTCAACCAAAGCATTGATGGAGTTGACTTGTGCTGCATGCTCGCGCTGGCTTTGTGCCTGAACGTCGTTCATCACCTGCAACTGGACTTCCAGCTCAGTCTGACGGTTCTGCAATGCGGTAATCGTGTTCGCGTGTACGGCATTGGCCTGCTGGCTCTGAACCTGCAGTTCGTTCATGGTCTGGCGCTGATCGGCCAGCTCTGTTTCCAGTTCAGCTTGACGGGCTTTCAACAGAGCGATGGTCTCAGCCTGAGCAGCATCGGCCCGTTGGGTTTGGGCCTGCAATTCGTTCATATACTCCAACTCGCTTTCAAGTTCGGCTTCCAGTTCCGCTTGGCGCATGCGCAGCGTAGTGATCGTGTCGTCTTTCTCGGCAATATCCTGATTGCTTTGCGTTTGCAGACGGGTCATTGCCTGACTCTGGTTTTCCAGCTCGGTTTCCAGTGCTGCCTGGTGTGCTCGCAAGGCAGTAATGTTTTCCATGTGAGCTGTATTGGCCTGACGGGTTCTTTCCTGTAGCTCGGCAGCCTCCAGCAGCTGGTTTTCCAGCTGTTCATGGCTCGACTGCAGCGCTGCAATGGTGTCGAGGTGCATTGCGTTGGCCTGATTGGCCTGGTCCTGCAGTTCGGCGGCCTGTTGCAGTTGGCTTTCGAGGTCGGCATGGCCCGACTGCAAGGCTGCAATGGTGTCGAGATGAGCTGCGTTGGCCTGATTGGCCTGGTCCTGCAGTTCGGCGGCCTGTTGCAGCTGGCTTTCAAGCTCGGCATGGCCCGACTGCAAGGCTGCAATGGTGTCGAGGTGGGCAGCGTTGGCCAGGTTGGTCTCGCCCTGCAGCTCGGCTGCCTGTTGCAGCTGGGCTTGCAGGTCGGCATGGCCAGACTGCAATGCAGCGATGGTGTCGAGGTGGGCGGCTTCCTGCTCTTGAGCCTGAGTTTGGTACTCGCTCATGGCTTGCGCCTGGTCTTCAAGCTTGGCCTGGACTGCCGCTTGATGTGCGCGCAACGCCGTAATGGTATCTATGTGCTCGACGTTGGTCTGTTGTGCCTGCGCCAACAGGTCGTTCGACTGTTGCCGTTGGTTTTCCAGCTCGGCTTCCAGTGCCGTCTGGTGGGCGCGCAAGTCGGTGATGGTGGCAACGTGGCCCTCGTTGACCTGCTGTGCCTCGGCCAGTTGTCCGGCTACCGAGCGGAACTGGTTTTCCAGGTCACTGTGCTGCTCACGAAGCGCGCTGATGCTATCGCCCAAGGCAGCGTTTTCTCGCTGGTCCTCGGCGCGCAGTGCAGACATCTGCTCGAGCTGGGCTGCGAGCGCATCGTGCTCCGCCCTCAATGTTTCGAGCCTTGCGGCCTTTTGCGCTGCCCGCTCTTCAGCGGCAGTTCGCTGCTGGGCCGTCGCCTGCAGTTGCTCTTCGATGGATTGATGCAGCTGCTGCAGCGATCCCAGCGCTGCTTCCCGCTGGCTGAGTTCCGAGCTGAGCTGGCTGATGTGCCCGGCTTGTGCATCGGTACTTTGCTGGGCCTCTTGCAACTGAGCCTGAGTGCTTTGCAGTTGCGCTTCCAGGGCCCGTTGCTGCTCTGCGGAGGTGGCCAGGTTGTCATGCAGTGCGCTATTGCTTTGAGCCAGCTGAGCGAGTTCGTCGCTTGCTTCGCTCAATTGCTTGCGCGCGTCTTCATGCTGGCTCAGCAGCGTGTCATAGCGTTGCTCGGCGTCTGCAAGGCTTTGTACGCTGGCTTCTTCGAGCGCCGCGAACTGTTGCTCCAGAAGGGCGTACTGCTGCGCAGCCGTAATGCACTTCTGGTTTGCCTCGGTCAGTTGCGTTTTGAAGGCGTCGAGTTCTTCGCTCAGTTGTTGAACGTTGCGAACGCTGGCTTCAAGGGACTCCCGGCTCGACTGCTCAAGCGAGGCGATATCCGCTTCACGTTCCTTGAGCTGACGGGAGAGCGCCTCGGCTTTTTGCGCTTCGGGTTTGAGCAGGGCTAGCTGTTCGGTCGCTACGCGATACTTCCTGTTCGCTTCTTCCAGCCGCTGTTTGATTTCCTCAAGCTCCTGGACCCGCTGGGCCTTGGCATCGAGGATTTCACGGTTGGATTTCTGCAGGGTTGCAATGTCCGCGTCGCGCGTTTGCAACTGCTTGGACAATGCCTCGGCCTTCTGGGCCTCAGGCTTGAGCTGGGCGATCTGCTCGGTGGCGCCGCGATACTTCTTGTTCGCTTCTTCCAGGCGTTTGCTGATCGCGCCGATGTTCTCGCGCAGGGTGCGCTCGATGGACTCAAACGCCTTTTCCAGCTCACGTACGCGCTCGACCGTCAGCGAGTCGATGATGCCGGGTTTATGCGTTTCGCTTTTAACGGCGACAATGCCCAGCCACTTGCCCAGCATCTTGATCTCGATGATCTGCAAGTGCTCGGCCAGCAGCCGGAAAGGTTCCATCAGGTAGAACGTGTGCTTGTGGTCAATGAAGTCATTGACCCCGAACGGCACGGTGATCACCAGGCGGCCACCCTGCTTGAGCAGTTCGTTGGCCTTTTCGACGAACAGCTCCGGGCGGACCAGGTGTTCGAGTACTTCGCTGATGACGACGGTGTCGGGTTCGACCTCGAGCGTGTCCAGCGCGAGGAAGTCAGAATTGATATACGTGACGTTTTGCTGGATGTGGGCCGGCTCGGTCGACAGGTAACCCTTGGCCTCTTCGATGGCCTGCGGGCTGGTGTCCACACCGGTGACCTGGCAGCCTTCACGTGCCAGCAGCAGGGGCACGATGCCCTGCGAGCAGCCGACATCCAGGATCCGGCGCCCTTTGACCTGGGCGCAGATCCAGTGGATGCGGGCTTGGGTTTCCCGCATGAACTGATCACCCAGCTTGCCGTAATAGGCTTCCATCACACGGTCATGAATATCGGCCAAAGGTGACGGCAGCTCATTGTTCACGGTAGGTTTCTCAAGCGTGGTGTTGTTCATGCGGACTGTTCCATCAACCCTGGGTAACGCCTGCGGCGTCGATCACGAATGCAGCATCGCGGACGGTGAAAGTGCCGCGGAATTCACGGTGCTTGACCAGCAGTACGTGGATGTCGGCGCTGTCCTGGGCGAAGTCGAAGTCCACGTGCTCGTGGCGCGCCAGGCGCTGCGGCAGGGCTTCGATGTTCGGCTCGACCAGTTGCAGGGTGGCTTCCAGCTCGTTGCCCAGGCGCTCGGCAATGCTCAGGGCCGGGCTTTCGCGCAGGTCGTCGATGTCGGCTTTGAAGGCCAGGCCGTAGCAGGCGATCTTGACTTGCTGGGCCGATTTGCCCGGGTTCTTGATGAGGAAGTTGGCCAGGGCCATCTTGACCTTGTCGATCACCCACTCAGGCTTGCTGTCGTTGACCACACGGGCGGTACGGATCAGGCGCGCCTGCTCTGGGGTCTGGCTGACGATGAACCATGGGTCGACGGCGATGCAGTGGCCGCCTACGCCTGGGCCAGGCTGCAGGATGTTGACGCGCGGGTGGTGGTTGGCCAGGCGGATCAGTTCCCAGACGTCGATGTCCAGCTTGTCGCAGATGATCGACAGTTCGTTGGCGAACGCGATGTTCACGTCACGGAAGCTGTTTTCGGTCAGCTTGCACATTTCGGCGGTGCGGGCGTTGGTGACGATGCACTCGCCTTCGACGAAGGTGCGGTACAGGCGTACGGCAGCGTCCGAGCACTTCTTGGTCATGCCGCCGATGATCCGGTCGTTTTCGACCAGCTCACGCAGTACGTGGCCTGGCAGGACGCGCTCAGGGCAGTGGGCGATGCGGATGTCGGAGTCTTCACCGTGGGTCTGCGGGAAGCTCAGGTCCGGGCGCGCCTGGGCCAGCCAAAAGGCCATCTGCTCGGTGGCGCCGACCGGAGAGGTCGATTCCAGAATGACCAGGTCGCCCTTTTTCAGTACTGGAGCGATGGCTTTGCTGGCGGACTCGATGTAGCTCAGGTCCGGCTCGTGGTCGTCCATGAACGGCGTCGGCACGGCGATCAGGAAGGCGTCGGCAGCTTCCGGAACGGTGGAGGCACGCAGGAAACCTTCGGTCACGGCGGCGTGAACGACCATGTCCAGCTCAGGCTCGACGATGTGGATTTCGCCGCGGTTGATGGTGTCGACCGCGTGCTGGTTGACGTCGATGCCGATGACCTGCTTCTTGCGGGCGGCGAAAACGGCGGCAGTTGGCAGGCCGATATAGCCCAGACCTACGACTGAAATCTTGTTGAAGCTCATGCTGCGTCCTTGGAGTTAGAGAATACGGAAAGGGCATCGAGGATTCGCGCGCACGCTTTTCCGTCGCCGTAGGGGTTGTGGGCCACGCTCATCTCGCGATAGGTCGCTTCATCGGTGAGCAGTTGCACCAGGTGTTGCTGGATCGAGTCGACGTCGGTGCCAACCAGTTTGACGGTGCCAGCTGCGACCGCTTCCGGGCGCTCGGTGGTGTCACGCATGACCAGTACCGGTTTGCCGAGGGCAGGGGCTTCTTCCTGGATGCCACCGGAGTCGGTGAGGATCAGGTACGAGCGGCTCATCAGGTAGACGAACGGCAGGTAGTCGAGCGGCTCGATCAGGTGGATGTTGCTGACCCCGGCCAGCAGGCGGTTCACCGGCTCGCGCACGTTGGGGTTGAGGTGCACCGGGTACACCACGTCCACATCCGGGAACTGGCGGGCGGTCTGCACCAGCGCCTGGCAGATGCGCTCGAAGCCATCGCCGAAGTTTTCGCGGCGGTGGCCGGTGACCAGCACCATGCGGCGGTTGGCGTCGAGGAAGTCGAACTGGCTTTCGAAGTGGCTCTTCAGCGCTGGGCTTTCCAGCTTGCGTACCACTTCCAGCAGCGCATCGATCACGGTGTTGCCGGTGGTGTAGATGGTCGCGGCGTCGGTGCCTTCCTTGAGCAGGTTGTCACGCGAGGTCGAGGTCGGCGCGAAGTGCAGCGCTGCCAGCGTGCCGGTCAGGCGACGGTTGCCCTCTTCAGGCCACGGCGAATACAGGTTGTTGGTGCGCAGGCCAGCTTCGACGTGGGCGATCGGAATTTGCTGGTAGTAGGCCGCCAGGCTGGTCGCCAGGGTCGTTGCGGTGTCGCCGTGGACCAGTACCACGTCCGGCTTGAACTCGGCCAGTACGGGCTTGAGGCCCTGCAGGATGGCCGTGGTCACGTCTGTCAGGTCCTGGCCTGGCTTCATGATGTTCAGGTCGTAATCGGGCGTGATCTCGAACAGCTCCAGTACCTGGTCAAGCATCTGGCGGTGCTGGCCAGTAACGCAGACACGGGACTCGAAACGGTCGTCCTGGGCAAGGTTGAGGGCCAGAGGTGCCATTTTGATGGCTTCTGGGCGGGTGCCAAATACGATGAGGGTCTTGAGGGACACGGCGACGGTCTTCTTTGTGTTGAGTGAAGGCGGTTGTTACTGGGCTAGGGCTGTGAAACTCAGGGGTTATGCAAGTCGGCCGGGGGGGTTGGCCTGGCTGGCACCGCGTACGAGGAAGCGAGCGGTTCCAGTGGGGGGTGTGAAAAAAAATTCATCTTGCTCGGATCCTTCAAGCACAGCGGTTGTCCAATGGCCGCAAATTTATCACTTAGTCATCAGAATGACATCCCGTCTGGCACGTTTTTTTCCCCTGATTCAGGGAAAATGCTTATTGACATCGAAATATTGGATCCGATTTTTATCGGAGCGATCAACAAAAACGATTGTTTGATGTTATTCAGGCATCATGCCAATAGAGACGATGTAACGAGAGTTTGCGACGAGCGGGCGGGGGCCGTATCCGGCAAGGCTTGTAGGAAAAGCAACAGCGTTTGGTCTGAATGAAACGCAGGTTAAACGGGAATTCACCTAAACGCCATCGTCTATCTCAACTAGTTCATGAAGTTAGCGCGAAACATGGCATTGCGCCATTATTTTTGGGGGCGTGAAGTTGGTTTTCTTGCTGTTCGATTCGGTAACGATTCGCTGGCGTGAGTGCCTGTTGCGAAATCAGGCGAACCGCTAGGGTTGATTGCGCAGCCACAGGAAAGCGGCTGTTCGACTAGACCAACCCAAGGAATATTCATGATGCGTAATACCGTACTGTCCTACCTGCTGCTGCCGCTGTTCGCCAGCCTGTCCTTTACCCTCAGCGCCGCTCCCGCGACTACCACTGCGGTACCAGACCCAGTGCCAGTGGTCAGCCAGGTGGCGGCGCAGCCGTTGCGGGTGGATCTGAACAAGGCTGATGCCGCTACCCTGCAAAAAGAGCTCAACGGGATTGGCAAGGCCAAGGCTGAAGCCATCGTTGCCTATCGGGAGGCCAATGGTCCGTTCGCCTCGGTGGATGAGCTTTTGGAAATCAGGGGTGTCGGTAGCGCGTTGTTGGAGCGTAATCGCGACAAGGTGATAGTGGAGTAAGCGAAGGGGGCTTGCCCTGCTTAATTGCGGGGCAAGCAAGGTGCTCCCGCCAGGGGAGGGCTGGGGCTGGCAACAGGGCTAGCGGTCCTGCGAATCCTTGGCATCCGCCTCGGCATTGCGCTCGTGCACCTTGCGCAGCTGGTCGTCTGTCAGCGGCAGTTTTTTCGCTGTATCTCGCAGCATCATCAAGCCACCGACAATCGAGCCGAGGGCTAAGATGAGTATCAGCCAGGCATACCAGGGCATTGTCGTTCTCCTTTGATCGTCAGTGGGCGGCGCTTGTACGAATGTTGAGCAATTGCCGGATCCTTTGGTTCAATTATAGAAGCCGTGCACCGCAGGGCCAATTCCGTGACCCGCGGCCCCCAAAGCCTGCGCCACTTCGTTTACAATGCGCGCCGTTTTCGACTTGCCAAGAGACCCTGACCATGTCCGCCTGCCAGACGCCCCTGATCGTCGCCCTCGATTTCCCTACCCGTGAGGCCGCTCTGAAGCTGGCTGACCAGCTCGACCCTGCGCTGTGCCGGGTAAAGGTGGGCAAGGAACTGTTCACCAGCAGTGCCTCCGGCATCGTCGAGACCCTATGTGCCAAGGGCTTCGAAGTGTTTCTCGACCTCAAGTTCCACGATATCCCCAACACCACGGCAATGGCGGTCAAGGCCGCCGCCGAGATGGGTGTGTGGATGGTCAACGTACATTGCTCCGGTGGCCTGCGCATGATGTCGGCTTGCCGTGAAGAGTTGGCCAAGCGCAGTGGCCCGCAGCCATTGCTGATTGGCGTGACCGTGCTGACCAGCATGGAGCGTGAAGACCTGGCCGGTATCGGCCTGGATGTTGACCCGCAGGAGCAGGTACTGCGCCTGGCGGCGCTGGCCGAGAAGGCGGGTATGGACGGCCTGGTGTGCTCGGCGCTGGAAGCACCGGCACTGAAGGCTGCACACCCGCTGCTGCAACTGGTGACCCCGGGCATCCGCCCGGCCGGCAGCGCCCAGGATGATCAGCGCCGTATCCTCACCCCGCGTCAGGCACTGGATGCAGGTTCGGACTATTTGGTGATTGGCCGGCCGATCAGCCAGGCGGCGGACCCGGCGCAGGCGCTGGCTGCGGTGGTGGCGGAGATTCGAGGGTAAACGCCCGCGTTAATAAAAAAGGCCGACACGAGCGTGTTGGCCTTTTTCATTTCCGGCTGATGCCGAGAGTGCTGGGGCTGCTGCGCAGCCCTTTACGACCGGTCCGGCGCCCCGGCAAGGCCGCGCCTACAGGGGTTAGATCTTCAACACCAGCTTGCCAAAATTCTCCCCGCTGAACAGCTTCAGCAGTGTCTCTGGGAAGGTTTCCAGCCCTTCCACCACATCTTCCTTGCTTTTCACCTTGCCACTGGCCAGCCAGCCGGCGATCTCCTGCGCGGCCTTTCCATAGTCCTTGGCATGGTCGAACACCACAAAGCCTTCCATGCGTGCACGGTTCACCAGCAGCGACAGGTAGTTGGCCGGGCCTTTGACGGCTTCCTTGTTGTTGTACTGGCTGATGGCGCCACAGATGACGATGCGGGCCTTGAGGTTGATGCGGGTGAGCACGGCGTCGAGGATCTCGCCACCGACGTTGTCGAAGTAAACGTCTACGCCTTTGGGGCATTCGCGTTTGAGGCCGGCGAGTACGTCTTCGGCCTTGTAGTCGATGACACCATCGAAGCCCAGTTCGTCCTTGAGGTATTGGCATTTTTCGGCGCCACCGGCGATGCCGACCACGTGGCAGCCTTTGAGCTTGGCGATCTGCCCGACGATGCTGCCTACCGCACCGGCGGCGCCCGAGATGACCACGGTGTCACCAGCCTTGGGCTGGCCGACTTCGAGCAGGGCGAAGTAGGCGGTCATGCCGGTCATGCCCAGGGCCGAGAGGTAGCGGGGCAGGGGCGCGAGGTTGGGGTCGATCTTGTGCAGGCCTTGGGGCTCGCCGGTGAAGTAGTCCTGTACGCCGAGCGCGCCGCTGACGTGGTCGCCGGGCTTGTAGTCGGGGTGGTTCGAGGCCACCACTTCGCCGACGCCGAGGGCGCGCATTACCTGGCCGAGGCCCACTGGGGGAATGTAGGACTTGCCTTCGTTCATCCAGCCGCGCATGGCGGGGTCGAGGGACAGGTACAGGTTGTGCACCAGGACCTGGCCTTCGCCGGGCTGTTCGGCGGGCACTTGCTCGAAGCTGAAATCGTCACGGCGCACGGCGCCGACGGGGCGTTTGGCGAGCAGGAAGCGGCGGTTGGTCTGGGTCATGTCGGGTCCTTGTGGGCAGTGAAGGGTGAAGTGCATTCAATCTACCTTGCTGATGCAGCCAGGTGGGTAACATCACTGGTAAGCATGGTAGACCAACCGTTGGCCTGATGATGCTGCCCAGCTTGGCTGGGCGCTGACTATGCTTGGCTGCGATATCACAAATGGCCGCGTCAGGAGCAAACGATGAGCATGACCTTTTCCGGCCAGGTAGCCCTGGTCACCGGCGGCGCTGCGGGTATTGGCCGGGCGACGGCGTTGGCTTTTGCCCGTGAAGGCTTGAAAGTGGTGGTGGCCGACCTCGACCCGGTCGGCGGCGAAGCCACGGTGGGCCTGATCCACGATGCGGGCGGCGATGCGATGTTCATCGCCTGCGACGTGACCCGGGAGGCCGATGTGCGCCAGCTGCATGAACGGCTGATAGCCGCCTATGGCCGGCTGGACTACGCCTACAACAATGCCGGCATCGAGATCGAGCAGGGCCGTTTGGCTGAGGGTAGCGAGGCGCAGTTCGACGCCATCATGGGCGTCAACGTCAAGGGTGTGTGGCTGTGCATGAAGTACCAGCTGCCGCTGCTGCTGGCCCAGGGCGGTGGGGCGATCGTCAATACCGCATCGGTGGCAGGGTTGGGCGCGGCGCCGAAGATGAGCATCTACAGTGCGTCAAAGCACGCGGTGATCGGCTTGACCAAGTCGGCGGCCATCGAATACGCCAAGAAAGGCATCCGGGTGAACGCGGTGTGCCCGGCGGTGATCGACACCGACATGTTCCGCCGTGCGTATGAGGCGGACCCGCGCAAGGCAGAGTTCGCAGCGGCGATGCACCCGGTGGGGCGCATCGGCAAGGTCGAGGAAGTTGCCAGTGCGGTGCTGTACCTGTGTAGCGATGGCGCGGCTTTCACCACCGGGCATAGCCTGACTGTGGACGGCGGAGCAACGGCGATCTGACTTGCGGTGTGTGTGTAGGAGCGGCCTTGCGTCGC
>NZ_JANIAG010000058.1:0-30676 GCF_028682155.1 Pseudomonas sp. 39004 | reverse complement strand
TGTGCTCTTCCGATCTCTATCGCGCAACTGCGCGTTTTGCGCGCGCTGCGTCTTTCTTCAGGAGCCCCATCGATGAGCAACATGAACCACGAACGTGTCCTCAGTGTGCACCACTGGAACGACACTCTGTTCAGCTTCAAGTGCACCCGTGACCCGGGCCTGCGCTTCGAGAACGGTCAGTTCGTGATGATCGGCCTGCAGCAGGAAACCGGTCGCCCGCTCATGCGCGCCTATTCCATCGCCTCGCCGAACTGGGAAGAGCACCTGGAATTCTTCAGCATCAAGGTGCCGGACGGCCCGCTGACTTCCCAGTTGCAGCACCTGAAGGAAGGCGACGAGATCATCATCAGCAAGAAGCCTACCGGCACCCTGGTCCTCGACGACCTGAACCCGGGCAAGCACCTCTACCTGCTGAGCACCGGCACTGGCCTGGCGCCGTTCATGAGCGTCATCCAAGACCCGGAAACCTACGAGCGCTTCGAGAAAGTGATCCTGGTTCACGGCGTGCGTTATGTGAACGAGGTGGCCTACCGCGAGTTCATCACCGAGCACCTGCCGCAGAACGAGTTCTTCGGCGAGTCGGTACGCGACAAGCTGATCTACTACCCGACCGTGACCCGCGAGCCGTTCGAGAACCAGGGCCGCCTGACCGACCTGATGCGCAGCGGCAAGCTGTTCAGCGACATCGGCCTGCCGCCGATCAACCCGCAGGACGACCGTGCGATGATCTGCGGCAGCCCAAGCATGCTGGATGAGACCAGCGAAGTGCTGGACAGCTTCGGCCTGAAAGTCTCCGCCCGTATGCGCGAGCCGGGTGACTACCTGATCGAGCGTGCCTTCGTCGAGAAGTAAGGCGCAGGCTGGTACGAAAAAGGCGACCCTCGGGTCGCCTTTTTTATTGCTGCTGAGGGAGGTGCTGTTTGTGGGGGGAAGGTCGGTGTGGGCTATTCGACGCGCGTCTCGCCGCTGTACACCAGAATCTCCCGGCACCGCTTGCACAGATACCGCCGCCCCTGGCGCACCAGCTTGTGCCGCTGTGCGGTAAACGGGAAATCACCTTGCGGGCACGGGCAGCGATAAATGTAGCGGGTTACCACGCGCCGTTGCACTTCATAGTTGTGGCAACGGTTGGGTGGCAGCTCATACACCCCACGCATGATCAGTTGCCACTCTTCGCCATGGGCCTGGATGCGCTCGCCAAACAGCTGGTGAGCCACCAGGTGCGCCACCTCGTGGGCAACAGTCTGGCGCAGGAAGTCGTCCTGGTTTTCGCGGTAAAGCTGCAGGTTGAAGCGCAGCAGGTTCTCGTGCAGGTGGGCAACGCCGGCCTTCTGGCCGCGCAGTTTGAAGCTGACTTCCGGGCGCGGGAAGGGGCGTTTGAAGAAGGTTTCGGCTTGCTGGTAACAGGTTTCGACGCGTTGTCTGAGCAGCTCTGGCATGGCGGGGCAATTCTCCTTGCCCGGCATTATGCCGCAAGCCTTGGCGGCTTGCCGAGCCACCGGTCAGCGCACAGCCAGAGGCCGCCGCAAGGCGGCCTCTGGTTGATGCCCCAGTGTTGGTTGGATCTCGTTGGGCTGCTCTAGTTGGTGTAGACGGGCCCCACGCCCAGTCCCCAGATGATCACGGTCGCGGCCATGATCGCCACCAGTACCACAAGGCCTACCGCCAGCACCGAGCTGGAAAACAGGAAGCCTTCATCGGATGGAATGTTCATGAACGTCGGCAAGCCGACATACAACAGGTACACGGTGTAGCAGATGGCTGCAGTGCCGAGCAGCATGCCCAGCCACAGGTGCGGGTAGAGCGCCGCCAGGCCGCCGAGGAACAACGGAGTGGCGGTGTAGGTGGCGAAGGCAATGCACTGCGCCATGGACGGGTTGGCATCGTAGGTGCGCGCCATCCAGTGGATGAACGCGCCCATTACCGCCACCCCGGCGAGCATCGCCAGGTAGGACATGATGCTCATCCAGATGGCGCTTTCCATGGTCAACATCACTGCCGGCCGGTCGCCAATCACCCAGCCGACCTGGGTGGTACCGATGAATGCGGAAACGGCAGGGATCGCCGCCAGGATCAAGGTGTGCGTCAGGTACATGTGGCTGATGGATTCTTCTTCGCCACGAATTTCCCGCCATTCCTGATCGGGATGGGTAAACAGCCCCACAACGTGATGAATCATGCCGATCACTCCTCTCAATGTTGCCAAACGCCCCCCAGATGGAGCGCAAGCGGCCCGAGGCCCGAACACCAATGCAAGCGGTAATGTGGCCTTATGTCGCAGTATAGGAAGCCGTTACCTGCACAAACCGCGCTTTTTAGAGCAAATTGCGCTGTAAGGCCGCCTGCTGATTACCTTGAAGTCTTTATCGGAATGCCTACAGCGCCGCGCGGTTTGTGCGTAAAATAGCCGGCTTTTGTCACACCTCGCGGATCCAAGCGCTATGGGCACCCTCTCGGTCAACCAGAACAAACTGCAAAAACGCCTGCGTCGTCTCGCCGGCGAAGCCATCACCGACTACAACATGATCGAGGATGGCGACAAGGTCATGGTCTGCCTGTCCGGCGGCAAGGACAGCTACACCATGCTCGACGTTCTGTTGCACCTGCAGAAGGTGGCGCCGATCTCGTTCGAGATCGTGGCGGTGAACATGGACCAGAAGCAGCCCGGCTTCCCCGAACACGTGCTGCCGGCCTACCTCAAGACCCTGGGCGTCGAGTACCACATCGTCGAGAAAGACACCTACTCGGTGGTCAAGGAACTGATCCCCGAAGGCAAGACCACCTGCTCGCTGTGCTCGCGCCTGCGCCGTGGCACCTTGTACACCTTCGCCGACGAAATCGGCGCGACCAAGATGGCGCTGGGGCACCACCGCGACGACATGGTCGAGACGTTCTTCCTCAACATGTTCTTCAATGGATCGCTCAAGGGCATGCCACCCAAGCTGCGTGCCGACGATGGCCGTAACGTGGTGATCCGCCCACTGGCCTACTGCAGCGAGAAGGACATCCAGGCCTACTCGGACATGCGCGAATTCCCGATCATCCCGTGCAACCTGTGCGGCTCGCAGGAAAACCTGCAACGCCAAGTGGTCAAGGACATGCTGGTGGAGTGGGAGCGCAAGCACCCGGGCCGTACCGAGAGCATCTTCCGCGCCATGCAGAACGTCGCGCCGTCGCAGTTGGCGGACCGCAACCTGTTCGACTTCACCAGCCTGAAGATCGACGAAAGCGCCACGCCGCGTTTTCTTGACGTGCTGAATATCTGACCCCATGCGCGATTACCAGTGGCTGCATGAGTACTGCCTGAACCGCTTCGGCTCGGCCCAGGCCCTTGAGGCCTTTCTGCCGCAGCCACGCACGCCTGCGCAACTGCGTGACATCAGTGACGATCGCTACCTGTCGACCTTGGCCCTGCGCGTGTTCCGTGCCGGGCTCAAGCACAGCCTGGTGGATGCCAAGTGGCCGGCGTTCGAGCAAGTGTTCTTTGGCTTCGATCCGCACAAGGTGGTGCTGATGGGCGCCGAGCACCTGGAGCGGTTGATGCAGGACGAGCGCATCATCCGCCACCTGGGCAAGCTCAAGAGCGTGCCGCGCAATGCGCAGATGGTGCTTGATGTGGCAAAGGAGAAGGGCAGTTTCGGCGCGTTCATCGCCGACTGGCCGGTGACCGACATCGTCGGCTTGTGGAGGTACCTGGCCAAGCAGGGCAACCAGTTGGGCGGCTTGTCGGCACCGCGGTTCTTGCGCATGGTCGGCAAGGATACGTTTATCCCGACCGACGACATGGCCGCCGCGCTGATTGCGCAGAAGGTGATTGACAAGCAACCGACCAGCCAGCGAGACCTGGCCTTGGTGCAGCAGGCGTTCAACCAGTGGCACGAAGAGAGCGGGCGGCCGTTGTGCCAGTTGTCGGTGATGCTGGCGCATACCGTCAACCACTGAAATTGCGGGGGCTGCAAAGCAGCCCTGAACTCAAGCCCCTTCGCCCGCCAGGCGCCGCTCATGCTGGAACTTCCAGCGCACGAACAGCAGCGCGCTGACGAACAGCCCCAGGCTCACGATCACCTCAATCCAGCCAAACACCGCCCGCGCCGGGTCGAACGCCGCCAGCACCCCCTTGATGAAGTAGATGTTCACCACAAAGCAGGTCCAGGCATGCGCCCGGGCACTGCCCGTGAGCATACCCGGCAGCAGCAACAGCAGCGGCACCAGCTCGACCGCCAGAATCACCTCGACCCGTGCCCCGTGCAAGTTGGCGAACCACAGGTTGTTCGCCACCAGCAACGCCATCAGCCCAAAAAAGCAGGCCAGGCTCAACGCCCGCGTCAGGCGCAGGCGCGGTGCCAGCCAGTCTAGTGGCGGCAACACCTTGGGCTTTCTAGCCACGCGCGGCCTCCAGGGCCTTGGCCGTGGTTGCCAGGCGTTGGCCGAGGGCGCGGCACAGGGTGATTTCGTGCTGATCGAGCTCACGCTTGCCGTCGGCACCGGCATGGTGGCTGGCGCCGTACGGTGTACCGCCGCCACGCGTTTCGAGCAATGCCGATTCGCTGTAGGGCAGGCCCATCACCAGCATGCCGTGGTGCATCAGCGGCAGCATCATCGACAGCAGGGTGGTTTCCTGGCCACCGTGCAGGCTGGCGGTGGAGGTGAACACCCCAGCCGGCTTGCCGACTAGCTCACCGCCCAGCCACAGGCTGCTGGTGCCGTCGAGGAAGTACTTCAGCGGCGCGGCCATGTTGCCGAAGCGGGTCGGGCTACCCAGCACCAGGCCGGCGCAATGGCGCAGGTCGTCGAGGGTGGCGTACAGCGCGCCGCTGGCCGGGATGTCCGGGGCCACGGCTTCGCATTCGGTGGAAATCGCCGGCACCGTGCGCAGGCGTGCCTCCATACCGGCCATCTCGATACCGCGGGCGATGTGCCGGGCCATCTCGCTGGTGGAACCATGGCGGCTGTAATACAACACCAGGATGAAGGGCTGGCTCACGGCAGGATCTCCAGCACCTTCTCCGGTGGGCGGCCGATCACGGCGCGGTCGCCGGCCACCAGGATCGGCCGTTCGATCAGCTTGGGGTGCTGGGCCATGGCGTCGATCAGTTGCGCGTCGGTCAGGGCCGGGTTGGCCAGGTTCAGGTCCTTGTATTCGTCTTCGCCGGTGCGCAGCAGCTGGCGCGGGGCGATCCCCAGCTTGCCGAGCAGGGCCGCCAGGGTGGCGGTGTCCGGCGGTGTTTCGAGGTAGCGCACGATGGTTGGCGCCAGGCCGCGGGCTTCGAGCAGTTCCAGCGCGCCGCGGGATTTAGAGCAGCGCGGGTTATGATAGAGCGTCAGGTCAGTCATGTCGGGTCGCATCCAGCTGGGTGTGGCGGCTATTCTAACCGCAGCGACTGAACCATTTGCTTGAAACTTCGAGAAGGATTGACCCATGGCAAGGCGTTTGGCAGCAGTACTGGCCATCACCGCGAGCCTTTTGCTCGGTGGTTGCGGTGCCGACTACGGCGTGGACCAACACGGCAACACGGTAAAGGCCGAGCAGATCGAGGGGCACTGGCTGGTGCTCAACTACTGGGCCGAATGGTGCGGCCCGTGCCGTACCGAAATCCCTGAACTGAACGCGGCGGCCAAGCAATGGGCAGCGGACGGTATCAAGGTGGTTGGGGTGAACTTCGATGGCTTGCAGGGCCAGGACCTGAAGCAGGCTGCCGACACCTTGGGCATCGGCTTTACCGTGCTGGCGCAGGACCCGGCCGAGCGTTATGAGCTGCCACGCAGCGAGGCGCTGCCGGTGACCTACATCATCGATGACAAGGGCAAGGTGCGTGAGGAACTGATGGGTGAGCAGACCCTGGAAGGGCTGCAGGCCAAGATCAAGGCGCTGAGGGGCGCTTGATGTAAATGGGGCTGCACAGCAGCCCCATTACCTTCAGCCTTCCTCAGGCCAGAACCGCAATGGCTTGCCTTCGGCCGGCCAGAAGCGCATCTGCTCAACCGGCGACACATCCCAGCGCTGTACGGTCTCCAGCGCCTGCAAGAAGCGTTTTTCCTGCTCCATCAGCGCCGGTGCGCACAGTTTGCGGGTCTTGCCGACCTTGCCGAAACTCAGCTGCTCGCCGTCCAGCGTATAGGGTGCAAACCAGTGGTTGCAGCCACCATTGCCATACGCGCGACCATCACTGGCCAGGGTCAGGGTGAGGTGGCTGTAGTCAATCAGCGGGCGCTCGCCGATCCACTCCAGCACATAGCTGCGTTCCTGCTGCAGCTTCGACGGTTGCGCGGCGCAGCCGAGCAGGCCGGTGGCAATCAGCACGCCGGTCAGCAGATTTTTCACGCAGCGCTCTCCTGGCAACGCGGGCACAGGTGCTTTTCGCCACGGCTGGCCCAGCCCAGCTCAGCGATACGTGCGCTGGCAGCCGGTTGGCGGGCTTTCTTGCCCAGCTTGGCGTCCACCGCGAACTCGAAATCCAGCAGTGCGTCGCACTGGTCGCACGCGACCTGCCAGTTGAGGATTTCCAGTTCGTTGAACACCGGGCCGCTGGCCACGGCGACCCACTGGCCGCGCGGGTTGATCAGGTGTCGCACGCTTTCCACGGACAGGCGCATGGACAAGTCCTTGCTGCCCTTGAGGGTGACCAACAGAGTGTCGCCCTTGTGCATCGAACCGCCGTTGCCGGTCACCTGATAGCGGCCGGGTACCAGGGCGCGGCACTCGATCAGGGTGTGTTGCGGGTTGAATAGGGTGTAGCGGAAATCGTGCTCGACCATGGGTCCTCCAGAAATGCCGCGTATCCTAGCATTAACCCAATACCAGATTCTGTGGATTGCCAGCCATCCAGCAGTTGATGTTGTCCAGCGTGGTGGTGGCGATGGCGTCCAGGGCTTCGCGGGTCAGGAAGGCCTGGTGGGCGGTGACGATCACGTTGGGGAAGGTCAGCAGCCGGGCCAGCACGTCGTCTTGCAGTGGCAGGTCGGAGCGGTCTTCGAAAAACAGCTGGGCCTCTTCCTCGTACACATCCAGGCCAAGGTAGCCGAGTTGGCCGCTCTTGAGCGCGTCGATCAGTGCCGGGGTGTCGACCAGGGCTCCACGGCCGGTGTTGATCAGCATCGCCCCGGGTTGCAACTGCGCGAGGCTCTGCGCGTTGATCAGGTGCCGGGTGTGCTCGGTCAGCGGGCAATGCAGGCTGATGATGCGCGCCTCGCGCAGCAACTCGGGCAGTGCCAGGTAGCGGGCGCCGAGGGCCAGCAGCTCCGGGTTGGGGTAGGGGTCGTAGGCCAGCAACTGGCAGCCGAAGCCGGCCATGATGCGGGCGAAGGCAACGCCGATCTGGCCGGTGCCGACCACCCCGACGGTCTTGCCGTGCAGGTCGAAGCCGGTCAGGCCGTGCAAGGTGAAGTCGCCTTCGCGGGTGCGGTTGTAGGCCCGGTGCAGCCGCCGGTTGAGGGCGAGAATCAGGGCCACGGCGTGCTCGGCCACGGCGTGTGGCGAGTAGGCCGGTACCCTTACCACGGCCAGGCCCAGGCGTTGGGCGGCGTTCAGGTCGACATGGTTGTAGCCCGCCGAGCGCAGGGCGATCAGGCGCGTGCCGCCCGCAGCCAGGCGCGCCAGCACCTGGGCGTCGAGTTCATCGTTGATGAAGGCGCAGACCACCTCGTAGCCATCGGCGAGGGGCGCGGTGTCCAGGGTCAGGCGGGCAGGCTGGAAGTGCAGGTCCAATGGGGTGCCGACGGCGGCCTGGGTGAAGCTCTCCTGGTCGTAGTGCTGGCTGCTGAACAACAGGGCGCGCATGGTCGGGCTTCCTTTGCGAGGGTCTGGGGATTGTAGCCGCCTGGCCTGTCAGGCATTCAGGTGAGCCTGGCAGGCCAGCCGGTTGATCGCGCTGTCCAGCTCATCCAGTGCCTGCTGCGCAAGCGGATGCTCCTGTTTGAGCAAGGTCTCGCTGCGCTGGCATGCCGCCCGCAATTGCGGCACGCCGCAATAACGCGAAGCGCCGTTGAGGCGGTGTACCTGCTCGATCAGCGTGGTGTGATCGTGCGCTTCACGCGCAGCGCGTATCGCCTCGCGATCGGACTCCAGCGACGCCAGCAGCATGGCCAGCATGTCGGCCGCCAGGTCGGGCTTGCCGGCTGCCAGGCGCAAGCCCTCCTCAGGGTCCAGCACCTTCAGTTCGTCACTGTTGGCCAGTTGTTCTGCCAGGCGCTCCTGCTGTGGCATGCCAAGGCTCAGGCCGGTCCACTTCATCACCACCTGGGCCAACTGCCGCTCGCTGATCGGCTTGGTCAGGTAGTCATCCATGCCAGCATGCAGCAGGGCGCGTTTCTCGTTGGCCATGGCATGCGCGGTGAGGGCGACGATCGGCAGCGGGCTGCCGCTCTGGGCGTTTTCCCACAGGCGGATCTGCTCGGTGCAGGCGCGGCCGTCCATGCCGGGCATCTGCACGTCCATCAGCACCAGGTCGAACGGCTCGTCCTGTACTGCCTGCACCGCCGCATAGCCATTGTCCACTGCCAGTACCTCGGCACCGAGGTCTTCGAGCAGGGTCTGCACCAGCAGCAGGTTGGCCGCATTGTCATCGACGCAGAGGATCTTCGGCTGACGCTGGCCGCTGTGGACGTTTGGTTCGCCGAGCGGGCGACGTGGCTGCACCAGCTCCAGCAACAGCCGGCGCAACTTGCGCGTACAGGTCGGTTTGGACAGCAACTGGCCATGCCCATTGGGCAGGTAGGGGTGATACAGCGCCTGCTCGGTGGTCGGGCACAACACCACGCATTGGCATTGGTAGCGCTCAAAGTGCAGGTGATATTCCCCGAGCTGCTCTGGGGTGAGGTTGCCCAGGTTGGCGCCGAGCACCGCGAAGTCGAACGGGTGGCCAGCCTGGTGGGCGGCCTGCACGGCATGCAGCAACTGATCGAAAGAAGCGAACAGGCTGACGCTCAGGCCGCAGTCCTCAAGCTGATGCTCCAGTGCCTGGCGCGCCAGCTCATGGCTGTCGACGATGGCCGCGCGCCGCCCCAGCAGCGGTTGCAGCGGCAGGTCTTCGGCATCGTCGTGGGCCTTGGGCAGGTTGAGGCTGATCCAGAACTGCGAGCCTTCACCCGGCGTGCTGTCGACGCCGATCTCGCCGCCCATCTGCTCGATCAGGCGCTTGGAAATCACCAGGCCCAGGCCGGTGCCACCGGGCTGGCGAGCCAGCGAGTTGTCGGCCTGGCTGAAGGCCTGGAACAGGGTGCGCACATCCTGCGGAGACAAGCCGATACCGGTGTCCTGCACGCTGATGCGAAGCTGTGCGCTGTCTTCGCGTTCGTCCTCGAGCATGGCGCGCACGACGATCGTGCCTTCGCGGGTGAACTTGATGGCGTTGCTCACCAGGTTGGTGAGGATCTGCTTGAGCCGCAGCGGGTCGCCGATCAGTGACGACGGGGTGTCACGGTAGATCAGGCTGAGCAGTTCGAGCTGCTTGGCGTGGGCGGCAGGGGCGAGGATGGTGAGGGTGTCCTGGACCAGGTCGCGCAGGTTGAACGGAATGCTGTCGAGCACCAGCTTGCCGGCCTCGATCTTGGAGAAGTCGAGGATCTCGTTGATGATCCCCAGCAGGTTGTCGGCGGACTTCTCGATGGTGCTCAGGTAATCCAGCTGGCGCGGCGTCAGTTCGCTTTTTTGCAGCAGGTGAGTGAAGCCGAGGATGCCGTTGAGGGGGGTGCGGATCTCGTGGCTCATGTTGGCCAGGAACTCCGACTTGATCCGGCTGGCCTCCAGGGCTTCCTTGCGGGCCATGTCCAGCTCGATGTTCTGGATCTCGATGGTTTCCAGGTTCTGGCGCACGTCCTCGGTGGCCTGGTCGATGCTGTGCTGCAACTCTTCATGGGCGCTGTGCAGGGTCTCGGCCATGCGGTTGATGCCGCGGGCCAGCTCGTCCAGCTCATGGCTGCCCATGGCCGGCAGGCGTTCGTCGAGGTGGCCGTCCTTGAGCTGATTGACCGTGTGCTTGATGCGCTTGATCGGGTCGTTGATGGTGCGGCTCATGCGCAGGGCCAGCAGGCCGCTGAGGGCCAGGCAGGCGAGGATCAGCAACAGGCTGGTGAACAGGTTGCGGTAGCCCCGCAGCAGGGTGCCGTCATGCGACAGTTCGATTTCGACCCAACCCAGCAGGCGTTCGGCCTCGGCCGGCACCGCATCGGTGGCCAGGTCGCGGTGGTGGCCGAAGACCGGCATCAGGTAGCGGGTGGCATCATTGCCGGTGCGTTGCAGCAACTGGGTGCCGGTGCCGCCGCTTGGCGGCTGGTTGAGCATGCTCGGGCCGGCATGGGCCAGGCGCGTGCGGTCCGGGGCAAGGAAGGCGACGGCGCGCACATCGGCCTGCTCCAGGGTCTGTGCGGCAATCCGCTCCAGTTGCGCGGGCGCCAGGCGGGCCATGGCGGGCGCAGCCAGTGGCGCCAGTTGCTCGGCGATCATCTTGCCGCGTTGCAGCAGCTGGGTGCGCAAATCGCTTTGCTGCAACCAGGTGAAGTAACTGCCCAGTACCAGCGCCATCAGGCCGGCAGGCAGCAGGGCCAACAGCAGGACCCGGCTTCTGATTCCCAAACGATCGAGCACACTTGGCTCCTGTCATGTGCCTGGACGCCGTCAACCGCGTGACGGACCAAGCCGGGAAGTTACTCCGCCTGTTCAGGTATTGCACTCATTTGTCTGTCTTTTCGTGGCCTTGGCAAGGCATTGGTCGCAGGGCGGTTGCTTACAGCCGAGCGGATGCTCAATAATTGCGCAATTGAGAATGCATGACAGTTGCCAATGAATCCCGTAGCTATTCACACTTCCAACATCCTCGCCATCGAGGATGACCCGGTACTGGGCGCCTATCTGCACGAAGAGCTGCAGCGGGGTGGCTTCCAGGTGACCTGGTGCCGCAATGGCCTCGAAGGCCTTGAAACGGCAGGCCGTCAGGCCTTCGATGTGGTGCTCATGGACATCCTGCTGCCCGGGCTCAACGGCCTGGATGCACTGGCCCAGCTGCGCCTGCGCAGCGCCACGCCGGTGATCCTGATGTCGGCGCTGGGCGCCGAGGCCGATCGTATCAGCGGTTTTCAGCGGGGCGCCGACGACTACCTGCCCAAGCCCTTCAGCATGGCCGAACTGCAGGTGCGCATCGAGGCGATCCTGCGGCGTGTGGCCCTGGAGCGGCGTCATCAGCCGCAGCAGGAAGCCGTTTCAGGCGGTTTGCAGTTCGACGAAGCGCTCAGCGATGTGCGGCTCGAAGGGCGCCTGGCCGGCCTCACCCCGAGCGAATACCGGCTGCTCGAGATCCTCAACCGCAACCTGGATGAGGTGCTGAGCAAACCCTTCCTTTATCAGCAGGTTCTGCAGCGGGGTTACTCGCGGCATGATCGCAGCCTGGACATGCACGTCAGCCAGATCCGCCGCAAGCTCAAGGGCATCGGCTACCAGGAGCGGCAGATCCGCACCGTCTGGGGCAAGGGCTACGTGCTTAGCGCCAGCGAAATGGAGTAAGCCATGCTCGACCGCCATTCACTGTTCTGGAAGCTGGCCATTCTGTTGGTGGGCTTCTGCCT
Organism: Pseudomonas sp. 39004; assembly: GCF_028682155.1. Classification (NCBI taxonomy): domain Bacteria; kingdom Pseudomonadati; phylum Pseudomonadota; class Gammaproteobacteria; order Pseudomonadales; family Pseudomonadaceae; genus Pseudomonas; species Pseudomonas sp. 39004. The sequence goes on along the minus strand of NZ_JANIAG010000058.1, from coordinate 19,120 downwards.
GCTGATGATCGGCCTGAGCTACACCTGGGGCCGGCACATGGAAACCCAGAACGCCTTCCTTTCCGAGCCGGCGCGGCAGTTGCTGCGCGGCTACGCGGCGGAGGCCGAACGGGCCTGGCGCAGCGGCGGGCGAGCAGGGCTGGACCAGTGGGTGGGCGAGATGCACCAGCGCGAGCGCGGCTGGGTCGGCGTGCTCGACAGCAACTTGCGGCCGCTCGACAGCGCCACCCTGCGCTCCGACATCATGCAAAGGCTGACGCGCCTGCGCAGCGTCGACTGGCCCATGAGCCGGCGCAGTGTCGACCAACCTTGGCTGCGCATTCCATTCCCGGGGGCGCCGGAGCAGGGCATGCTGGTGATCGAGCTGCCCGAGCGCCTCAACCCCGGCCAGTACCGTGTGCTGTGGCGGGTGGTGACCAACGGCATCATCCCTGGCCTGTTCACCTTGCTGCTTTGTGTGGGCCTTTACCGCATGCTGATCGTGCCGCTCAACCAGTTGCGTGAGCAGGCCAATGCCTGGCGCGCCGACCAACTGTCGGCGCGCCTCGACCCGCGCACCATTGCCCGGCATGACGAGCTTGGCGAACTGGCCCGGGCGTTCGACCAGATGGCCGACCGGCTGCAGGGCACGGTGGCCCTGCAGCAGCAGATGTTGCGCGACCTGTCCCACGAAATGCGCACCCCCCTCAGCCGACTGCGTGTGGCCTGTGATGGCGAAACCGACCTGCAGGGCCTGCGCGAGCGGCTGGCGCGTGAGGTGGACTGCATGCAGCAACTGGTCGAGGGCACCTTGCAACTGGCCTGGCAAGACGCCGAGCGCGCGCCGATGAACCTGGAGCCGATCCAGGTCCAGGCGCTGTGGGACCTGCTCGCCGAAGATGCCAGTTACGAAAGCGGTTGGTCACCCGCGCGGCTGCGCTGCGAACTGCCCGCCAGTTGCTGGGTGCAGGGCAATCTCAATTACCTGGCCCAGGCGCTGGAAAACCTGCTGCGCAATGCCATCCGTCACTCGCCGGCCGACGGCCTGGTACGCCTCGGCGGGCAGCGCGAGGGCAACCACTGGTGGCTGTGGCTGGAGGATGAAGGCAGGGGCGTGGCCGAGGAGGACCTGGAACGGATCTTCGCGCCGTTTTCCCGGCTGGATGGTTCGCGCCCCGGCGACGGCGGGTTCGGCCTGGGCTTGAGCATTGCACGCAGCGCTATCCAGCGCCAGGGTGGGACCTTGTGGGCGGAGAATGGCAAGCGTGGCCTGCGCTTGTGGATGCGCCTGCCCTTGCATGAACCCGCTGCCCGCGAACAGGGCGACAAGCGGCCGCAGCGCCCCGCTTATAGCGTGTAGCTATATGCATCACAGATTGCGTGATATGGCCGGGAAAGGTTTGCCGGTATGATAGGCGCCCCTGCCGTCCGGATTGTGAAATACGCCATGACCTTGCAGTACCCAACCATCGCCGATTGCGTCGGCAATACGCCCCTGGTTCGCCTGCAGCGCATTGCCGGAGAGACCAGCAACACGCTCCTGCTCAAGCTCGAAGGCAACAATCCCGCCGGCTCGGTCAAGGACCGCCCGGCGTTGTCGATGATCACCCGCGCCGAACTGCGCGGCCAGATCAAACCTGGCGACACGCTGATCGAGGCCACCTCGGGCAACACCGGTATCGCCCTGGCGATGGCGGCAGCGATCAAGGGTTACAAGATGATCCTGATCATGCCGGACAACTCCACCGCCGAACGCAAGGCCGCCATGACGGCCTACGGCGCCGAGTTGATCCTGGTGACCAAGGAGGAGGGCATGGAAGGTGCCCGTGACCTCGCCGAGAAGCTGCAATCCGAAGGCCGCGGCCTGGTGCTCGACCAGTTCGCCAATGGCGACAACCCGATCGCCCACTACAACAGCACCGGCCCGGAGATCTGGCAACAGACCCAGGGCAATATCACCCATTTTGTCAGCTCCATGGGGACCACCGGCACCATCATGGGCTGCTCGCAGTACCTCAAGGAGCAGAACCCGGCGGTGCAGATCATCGGCCTGCAGCCGATGGAAGGCTCGGCGATCCCGGGCATCCGCCGGTGGCCGGAGCAATACCTGCCGAAAATCTTCGACGCCAGCCGCGTGGACCGCGTGGTCGACATGTCGCAGCAGGAAGCCGAAGACATCACCCGCCGCCTTGCCCGTGAAGAGGGCATTTTCTGCGGCGTGTCTTCCGGTGGTGCGGTCGCGGCGATGCTGCGCCTGTCCCACGAGGTGGAAAACGCGGTAATGGTCGCAATCATCTGCGACCGTGGTGACCGATACCTGTCCACTGGCCTGTTTGACCCGAGCTAAATGTCCAAGAAGAAAAGCAACAGCGGCCTGCGCTTCCAGCCAGCCGGTGGCAACCGTAGCCCCCAAGTTCCCGTGGGCAAGAAACAGCGCCTGGATATCGAGCGCCTGGCCGGTGACGGCCGTGGCATCGCATTCCATGAAGGGCGTACCTGGTTCGTCAGCGGCGCGTTGGCCGGTGAGGCCGTCGAGGCCCGCGTGCTCAATGCCCGCGGCAAGGTGGTGGAGGCGCGCCTGGAACGCGTGCTGCAGGCCAGCCCCGAACGGCGCGAGGCGCCGTGCCGGCACTATGCCCGCTGTGGTGGCTGCAACCTGCAGCATTTGCCCCACGAAGGGCAACTGGCGCTCAAGCAGCGCACGCTGGCCGAGCAACTGCAGCGGGTTGCCGGCGTACAACCCGAAGCATGGGCCGCCCCGCTGAGCGGCCCGGAATTCGGCTACCGACGCCGGGCGCGGGTAGCCGTGCGCTGGGACATCAAGGCGCGTCAGCTGGAAGTCGGCTTCCGTGCCGAAGCCAGTCAGGAGATCATTTCCATCGACGAATGCGCGGTGCTGGTACAGCCCTTGCAGTCGATTCTGCGTCACTTGCCGACCGCCTTGCGTGCGTTGAGCAAACCGCAGGTAATCGGCCATGTCGAGCTGTTCAGCGGCACTGCCGAAGCCGTGCTGGTACGCCATGTCGCGCCGCTGGCGGAAGATGACCTGGCACGCCTGCAGGCATTTTGCAGCGAGGCCGGGGCGCAGCTCTGGCTGCAGGGCGAAGGTGAGCCGGCGCCCATGGACACGGCCGCGAAACTGGGCTTTGCCCTTGAGCCCTGGCAGTTGGAACTGGCCTGGCGCCCCGGCGACTTCGTGCAGGTCAACGCCCAGGTCAACACGGCGATGATCGAGCAGGCCCTGGCCTGGCTCGCACCCACGGCCGATGAGCGTGTGCTGGACCTGTTCTGCGGCCTGGGCAATTTTGCCCTGCCGTTGGCTCGCCAGGCCCGTGAAGTGGTGGCGGTGGAAGGTGTGCAGGCCATGGTCGATAGGGCCGCGGCCAATGCCCGGAACAACAATGTGCATAACGCACGGTTTTTTCAGGCCGATTTATCGCAGCCTTTGGCAGGTGCCGAATGGGCCGCCGAAGGCTTTTCTGCGGTACTCTTGGATCCACCGCGCGACGGTGCTTTCGAGGTGGTGCGAGATATCGCCCGCCTCAAGGCCAAGCGGCTGGTCTACGTATCGTGCAACCCGGCCACGCTGGCGCGAGACGCCCAGGTGCTGGTCGGTCAGGGGTACCGGTTAAAAAGGGCCGGGATTCTCGACATGTTTCCTCAGACGGCGCATGTCGAGGCCATGGCGTTATTCGAAGCGGGCTAGCAAACTGGCCCGTTGGTGCGGTTGCCAGGGAATGGCGGCCACACGGTGGAAGCCTGCGTACCCGCGTGGTGCGCTGTATGGAAAGGTAAAACAAAGATGGTACAGGTGAGAGTGCACCAGCCGGTCAACACCGACGGCAGTATCAATCTCGAAGCATGGCTGGATCATGTAGTAAGCGTCGATTCGGCCCTGAATCGCGCGGAGCTCAAAGAAGCCTGCGAGTTCGCTCACGAAGTCGAGAGAAAGGGTAACCCTGCCAAGCATTCCTGGGCCGACGGTACGTCCAGTTTCCAGGCGGGCCTGGAGATCGCCGAAATTCTCGCCGACCTCAAGCTCGACCAGGATTCGCTGGTAGCGGCCGTCATCTACCGCTCGGTGCGCGAAGGCAAAGTCACCTTGGCCGAAGTCAGTCAGCGCTTTGGGCCGGTGGTGTCCAAACTGATCGATGGCGTGCTGCGCATGGCGGCCATCAGCGCCAGCCTTAGCCCACGCCAATCGTTGGTGCTGGGCTCCCAGGCGCAGGTCGAGAACCTGCGCAAGATGCTCGTGGCCATGGTCGACGATGTGCGCGTGGCGCTGATCAAGCTGGCCGAGCGCACCTGTGCGATCCGCGCGGTCAAGGCTGCCGACGACGATAAACGCCTGCGTGTCGCGCGCGAGGTGTTCGACATCTATGCACCACTGGCTCACCGCCTGGGTATCGGTCACATCAAGTGGGAGCTGGAAGACCTGTCCTTCCGCTACCTCGAACCCGACCAGTACAAACAGATCGCCAAGCTCCTGCATGAGCGCCGGCTGGACCGCGAGCGCTTCATCAGCGACGTGATGAACCAGCTGCAGAACGAACTGCTGGCTACCGGCGTGAATGCCGATATCAGTGGCCGGGCAAAACACATCTATTCGATCTGGCGCAAGATGCAGCGCAAAGGCCTGGAATTCAGCCAGATCTACGATGTGCGCGCAGTGCGCGTACTGGTCCCGGAGATCCGCGACTGCTACACCGCATTGGGCATCGTGCATACCCTGTGGCGGCACATCCCCAAGGAGTTCGACGATTACATCGCCAACCCCAAGGAGAACGGCTACCGCTCGTTGCACACGGCGGTGATCGGCCCCGAGGGCAAGGTGCTGGAGGTGCAGATCCGTACCCATGGCATGCACGAGGAAGCCGAACTGGGCGTGTGCGCGCACTGGCGCTACAAGGGCACCGACGTCAAGCCCAGCTCCAATCACTACGAAGAGAAAATTTCCTGGCTGCGCCAGGTGCTCGAGTGGCATGAAGAGCTGGGTGACATCGGTGGCCTGGCCGAACAGCTGCGGGTCGACATCGAGCCGGACCGGGTCTACGTGTTCACCCCCGACGGCCATGCCATCGACCTGCCCAAGGGCGCCACACCGCTGGACTTCGCCTACCGGGTGCACACCGAAATCGGTCACAACTGCCGCGGCGCCAAGATCAACGGGCGTATCGTGCCGCTCAACTACAGCCTGCAGACGGGCGAGCAGGTCGAGATCATCACCAGCAAGCACGGCAACCCCAGCCGTGACTGGTTGAACTCCAACCTGGGCTACGTCACCACCTCGCGGGCACGGGCGAAGATCGTCCATTGGTTCAAGCTGCAGGCACGCGACCAGAACGTGGCGGCCGGCAAGACCTTGCTCGAACGTGAACTCAGCCGCCTGGGCCTGCCCCAGGTGGACTTCGAGCGCCTGGCCGAGAAGACCAACGTCAAGACTGCCGAAGACATGTTCGCCTCGCTGGGTGCGGGTGATCTGCGCCTGGCGCACCTGGTCAACGCCGCCCAGCAATTGCTCGAGCCCGAGCGCATCGAGCAGATCGAGCTGGTGCAACGCAAGCCCACCGGCCCGCGTACCGGCAAGCGCGGCGATATCCAGATCCAGGGTGTCGGCAACCTGCTGACGCAGATGGCCGGCTGCTGCCAGCCGCTGCCAGGTGATGCCATCGTCGGCTATATCACCCAGGGCCGGGGTGTGAGCATCCACCGCCAGGACTGCGCTTCGGTGCTGCAACTGGCAGGCAAGGAGCCAGAGCGGATGATCCAGGTCAGTTGGGGGCCGATCCCGGTGCAGACCTACCCGGTCGACATCGTCATCCGTGCCTACGACCGCCCAGGCTTGCTGCGTGACGTGTCGCAGGTGCTGCTCAACGAGAAGATCAACGTGCTGGCAGTCAACACCCGCTCGAACAAGGAAGACAACACGGCGTTGATGTCGCTGACCATCGAAATTCCGGGCCTGGATGCGCTCGGGCGCTTGCTGGGGCGGATCTCGCAGTTGCCGAACATCATCGAGACGCGGCGTAATCGTACGCCTTGAGACTGGGGCGGCAGCTTCGCGGGTTTACCCGCGAGCAGCCACCACCGAAGGATCTGCTTAATGACCTACACCCTCGAAGACCTGCTGCACCTCATGGCCCGCCTGCGTGACCCGCATCATGGCTGCCCGTGGGATTTGCAGCAGGACTACGCCAGCATCGTCCCGCACACCCTCGAAGAAGCCTACGAGGTCGCCGACACCATCGAGCGCCGCGATTTCGAGCACTTGCAGGGTGAGCTGGGCGACCTGTTGTTCCAGGTGGTCTACTACAGCCAACTGGCCCGGGAAGAGGGGCGCTTCGCCTTTGACGGGGTGGTCGACAGCATCACCCGCAAGCTGATCCGCCGCCACCCGCACGTATTCCCCACCGGCGAGCTGTACGCGCCGGTGGGCACGCCCAGCTTGAGCGAGGCCCAGGTCAAGTTGCGCTGGGAACAGATCAAGGCCGAAGAGCGCGCCGAAAAGAGCGAGCCTGAACAGCTGTCGCTGCTCGATGATGTGCCAGCGGCATTGCCGGCGCTGTCGCGGGCAGCCAAACTGCAGAAGCGTGCGGCCACGGTCGGTTTCGACTGGCCTGACGCATTGCCGGTGCTGGACAAGGTCCGCGAGGAGCTGGATGAAGTCCTGCAGGCCATGGCCGACGGTGATGCCGATGCGCTAGAAGACGAGGTCGGCGATCTGCTGTTCGCCACCGTCAACTTGGCCCGCCACCTCAAGCAAGACCCGGAGCATGCCCTGCGCCGCGCCAACCGCAAGTTCGAGCGACGTTTCCGCTTTATCGAACAGGCATTGCGCGACAGCGGTCGGCCCATCGAAGATTGTAGCCTTGACGCGCTGGATGCCCTTTGGGGTGAAGCCAAACGTCAGGAAAAGAACCTGCCCAGCTGCGGCTGAGCTGTTGCATAAGTGAGTGAATTCATGAGCCTTTCCCTTCGCGACCAATTGCTCAAAGCCGGTCTGGTCAACCAGAAACAGGTCTCGCAGACCAACAAAGCCGAAAAGAAACAAAAGCGCCTGGAGCACAAAGGCCAGGTCGAGGTGGATGACACCCAGCAGCGCCTCGCCAAGGAAGCCATGGCTGACAAGGCCAAGCGTGACCAGGAGCTGAACCGCCAGCAGCAGGAAAAGGCCGAGCAAAAGGCCCGCGCCGCGCAGGTCAAGCAGTTGATCGAAGCGACTCGCTTGCCCAAGCTCAACAGCGAGGACTACTACAACTTCGTCGACGACAAGAAGGTCAAGCGCATTGCCGTCAATGCCCTGATGCGCAGCAAGCTGAGCAATGGCTCGCTGGCGGTGGTCTCTTTCGCTGGCGGCTACGAGGTGATTCCGCGTGAGGCGGCGGTGAAGATCCAGGAGCGCGACCCGCATCGCGTGCTGCTACTCAACACCCACGTCGAAGAGGCCAACGAGGATGACCCTTATGCGGCTTACAAGATCCCTGACGACCTGATGTGGTAAGCATGAAAAACCCCGCCTAGGCGGGGTTTTTTTTTGAAGGCGGTGTCATTGCGTGGCGCGCAGGTTTTCCAGGTCTTCGAGCTCTACCCGATACTGGTGGGCTTCATGTTCGTTGTGGAACATTCCGACCAGTTGGCCCTGCTGGTGCACATCCCAGATCCGCACGCCAGCGGCCAGGCCTTCGTGGGACATTTTCGATTCGTCGCGTTCGGTTACTTGGACTGTCATCGGTAAACTCCACTTTTCAGTTGGCTGCGGCACTGTGTCGCAGGTCTTCTTTATAGAGTTTGTTAGCAGCCTAAGTAAATAAACCGGGCATGAAACAAGTTTCATGTAAGGGCGGCCAGGCAAAAAGAAGCCCCGCACAAGGCGGGGCTGCAGGTGCTTCAGGCTGCGGTTGATCAGTTACCCTTCACCGCCTTGCCATCGACCGTGCCATCCTGCAGCACGATCACATACTCCTTGCCATCGGTTTCGACCTGGCGCAGTTGCACCAGCAGGTAGTCCCAGTTCTTGGCGAACCACAGCTCGGTGATGCGCTTGCTTTGGCTCGGGTCGCGCACGCGCTCGACCTTGACCGCATCGACCTGGCCGGTCTTGGTGGTGACCTTCTCGGTGCCCAGTACGCGGAAGTCGTAGGTGTCGATCTCGTCACCGTCTACCACCTGGTAGGTCATGCTCTTCTTGCCGGCGGCCACGTCATGCTGCAGCGCCAGCTGGTAGGACGACTTGTCGAGCACGCCGCGGTTGAGCGGCAGGCTGACGGCATCGCCACGGTCGCTACCGGTGACTTTCTTGCTGTTCCAGTCGAAGTTCAGGTCGACCTTCTTCGCCTTGCCCAGGCCGCCACGTTCGAAGTGATACTTCTGCGGCAGCAGGGTGTCGTTTTCCAGGCGCAGGGTGCTTTGCTCGGTCAGGCTGGCGATCATCATGGAAGCCCGGAAATTGAGGTCCCAGGTACCATTGGCATTCTTGACCAGGCTGCGTTCGGCGGTGCCGCTCATGGGCAGCTGCTTCCAGTCAGCGGTGTAACTGGCCGAGAAAGGCTTCAGATCAGCTGCCTGGAGGGGCAGGGCGAGCACGGCGAGAGCCAAAAGCAGGGCGCGACGCATAAATTCTCCTAGGGTCGAATCAAGTGACCGCTGGCCGCCAGAGGCTGGCCATCCAGTAACGCACCGTGTTCACCCAGACGCAAGCGTCCTTCGGCGAACCAGTGCACCGCCAGCGGGTAGATCTGGTGTTCCTGGTGGTGAACCCGCTGGGCCAGGCTTTCAGCGGTGTCGTCCGACGTCACCGGTACCACAGCCTGTACGACCAGTGGGCCGCCATCGAGTTCCTCGGTGACGAAGTGTACGCTGCAGCCATGCTCGGCGTCGCCTGCCTCCAGGGCCCGGCGATGGGTATGCAAGCCCTTGTACTTGGGCAGCAGCGACGGGTGGATATTGAGCAGGCGGCCCTGATAGTGGCGCACGAAACCGCCACTGAGGATGCGCATGAAACCGGCCAGCACCACCAGGTCGGGCGCAAAGCCATCGATGCGTGCCATCAGCGCCGCATCGAAGGCTTCGCGGCCGTCGAAGCCGGTGTGGTCCAGTACGGCGGTATCGATGCCAGCGGCTGCAGCGCGCTGCAGGCCGTAGGCATCGGCGCGGTTGGAAACCACCGCACGGATGCGCACCGGGCTGTCTTCACTGCGGCAGCTGTCGATCAGGGCTTGCAGGTTGCTGCCGGAACCCGACAGCAGTACCACTACATTGCAGGTCTTGCTCGGCATCAGTGTGCCTTGAGGTTCTGCAGCTCGACCTGGGCGGCGCCTTCGGCGGCCTGCTCGATGCGGCCGATGACCCAAGGCTGTTCGCCTTCTGCACGCAGCACGTTCAGGGCGTTTTCAACCTGGTCCTGGGCCACGCAGATGACCATGCCGACGCCGCAGTTCAGTACGCGGTGCATTTCATGCTCGTCAACGTTGCCTTGCGCCTGCAGGAAGTCGAATACCGCCGGGCGCTGCCAGCTGGCCACGTCGACCACGGCCTGGGCGTTCTTTGGCAGTACGCGCGGGATGTTGTCCAGCAGGCCGCCACCGGTGATGTGGGCCATGGCCTTGACTGCGCCGGTCTGCTTGATCAGTTGCAGCAGCGGTTTGACGTAGATGCGGGTCGGCGCCATCAGCAGGTCGGTCAGTGGCTGGCCGTCGAGCTGGGTGTTCTCGATGTCGGTGCCGGACACTTCGAGGATCTTGCGGATCAGCGAGTAGCCGTTGGAGTGCGGGCCGGAAGATGGCAGGGCGATCAGCGCGTCACCGGTGGCGACCTTGGAGCCATCGATGATCTCGGCCTTTTCCACGACGCCGACGCAGAAGCCGGCCAGGTCGTAGTCTTCGCCTTCGTACATGCCAGGCATCTCGGCGGTTTCGCCACCGACCAGCGAGCAACCGGCCAGTTCACAGCCGGCACCGATGCCGGTGACCACGGTGGCGGCGACGTCGACGTTGAGCTTGCCAGTGGCGTAGTAGTCGAGGAAGAACAGCGGCTCGGCACCGCATACCACCAGGTCGTTGACGCACATGGCGACCAGGTCCTGGCCGATGCTGTCGTGCTTGTTCAGGTTCAGGGCGAGGCGCAGCTTGGTGCCGACGCCGTCGGTGCCGGAGACCAGAACCGGCTGCTTGTAGCCGGCCGGGATCTCGCAGAGGGCGCCGAAGCCGCCCAGGCCACCCATGACTTCAGGGCGTGCGGTGCGTTTTGCCACGCCCTTGATGCGTTCGACCAGTGCTTCGCCGGCGTCGATGTCTACACCGGCGTCCTTGTAGCTCAGGGAGGGTTGCTTGCTCATTGATCCAGGCCTTTAGGAGGGAGGGATTCTTAAAAACGACCATGACGGCCAAGGCCGGCTGTGTAAGCGGCGGCTGCCTGAAACGTCAGAGGTCTGCGAAGGCGCGCGATTTTATCAGGGTTGCCGTGCAGCGGCCATCCTCAGGCCGACGGGCAGGGGTCGAAAGCGTTAAAAAGGTGATGGGGGTAGGGGGCTTGCTTGGGTTTTTTGGGAGCAGAGGTAGGGTTTGAGGTTTGTGTGGTCTACAAATTCCCACGGCCTGCGCCTGGCAGTCACGCGCCCCCCTGTATAAGGTGTAGCCATAGAGGAGCATTTTTCGTTCCACCGCGGTCACAACCTGCACGTTAACGGCCCGTTTCACCTAGTTTCTGGACAGGAATCCTTCATGCATCTTCTCAAACATCTGGCAGCGGGATGCCTTGCCCTGATGGCTGTCGCCGCCCAGGCCGAAACCGTCTCCGGGCTCTACCAAGTGCGTGAGCCGCTTGCAGGGCAGGGCGCCGAAGCCCGTACCCAGGCAACCGGCAAGGCCCTCGATACTTTGATTCTGCGCCTGACCGGCGACCCGAAAGCGGCGCAAAACCCGGCTTTGGCGGAGTTGCGCAAGGACCCGCAGCAAATCATCAACCAGGTCGGTACCGAAGCCGGCCCGCCCGAATCGGTGCTGGTCGAGTTCGACCCCGGCAGTACCGAACGTGCCTTGCGCAAGGCCGGCCTGGCCCTGTGGGGCAGCAACCGGCCGTCGATCATCGGCTGGTGGCTCAACGACAGCGTCGACGGTAGCAACCTGGTCGGCGACGGCCAGGCCACTGCCCAGCCGCTGCGCCGTGCGGCCCAGCACCGAGGCTTGCCATTGCGCTTGCCGCTGGCCGACCTGCAGGAGCAACTGGTGGCCAACGCCAAGCAGATCGAGGCCAGTGACCCAGCGCCGCTGCGCGAAGCGTCCGAGCGCTACGCGGCCGATGCACTGCTGGCGGTCCACGCCCATGAAGCGGATGGCAAATGGCAAGGCAAATGGCAGCTGTGGGTGGGCGACCAGCGCGAGCAGGGTAATGCCGAGGGCGCCGACCAGGCGGCCTTGGCCGACGCGGTGATGCTGGCGGTGAGCAGCCGCCTGGCGCCGCGCTATGTAACCCGCCCTGGCGCCAGCAGCCAGCTGCAGCTCCAGGTGCAGGGAATGAACCTGCAGCGCTACGCCGAATTGAGCCGGGTGCTCGAACCGTACGGCGCGCGACTGAAGATGGCCGAAGGCAGCACGCTGACCTACGGTGTCACCGCCAACCGCGAACAATTGCGTGCCCAGCTGGGGCTGGCCAAGCTGCAGGAAGTGCCGGCCGAGCAGGCTCCCGCTGCACCCGTGGTCCCCGCGCCCGTACCTGGCGCTGCCGCGGAGCAGCCCGCAGTACCCAAGCCGTTCGACGGCCTGCGTTTTCGCTGGTAAGGAGTGCCGACCGTGACCGATATGCGCCGCTGGATCTGGCTGGGTGCGGCACTGCTGATCGCCGTGCTGTTATATAGCCTGCACAACATTCTTACCCCGTTTCTGATCGGCATTCTGCTGGCTTATCTGGCAGACCCTCTGGTTGACCGCCTGGAGCGCCTGGGGCTGTCACGCACCTGGGGCGTGGTGGTGGTGTTCAGCCTCTTCACCCTGGTGTTCATGGCCCTGCTGCTGGTGCTGGTGCCGATGTTGGCCAAGCAGTTGGTGCGCCTGTACGAGTTGGCGCCGCAGATGCTCGACTGGCTGCAGCACCAGGCGTTGCCTTGGGTGCAACACCGCCTTGGCCTGGCCGATGGCTTCTGGAAGTTCGACAAGATCAAGGCTGCCATTGGCGAGCACATGGGCCAGACCACCGACATCGTCGGCATCGTGCTGTCCCAGGCGACGGCTTCGAGCCTGGCCTTGATGGCCTGGCTGGCCAACCTGGTGCTGATCCCGGTGGTGGGGTTCTACCTGCTGCGTGACTGGGACCTGATGATGGCCAAGCTGCGCAGCCTGCTGCCGCGCCAGCGCGAGTCGCAAATAGTGGGGTTGGCGCAAGAATGCCATGAAGTCCTGGGCGCGTTCGTCCGCGGCCAATTGATGGTGATGCTCGCGCTCGGCGTCATCTACTCGGCAGGGCTGATGCTGGTGGGGCTCGAACTCGGCCTGTTGATCGGCATGCTGGCGGGGTTGGCAGCCATCGTGCCGTACATGGGCTTCATCATCGGTATTGGTGCGGCGTTGGTCGCCGGCCTGTTCCAGTTCGGTGGCGAGCTGTATCCGATGCTGGGCATCGTTGCGGTGTTCATGGTCGGCCAGGCGCTGGAAGGCATGGTGCTGACGCCGTTGCTGGTGGGCGACCGTATCGGCTTGCACCCGGTGGCGGTGATCTTCGCCATTCTTGCCGGTGGCGAGTTGTTCGGCTTCACCGGTGTGCTGCTGGCGCTGCCGGTGGCGGCAGTGATCATGGTGCTGCTACGTCATGTACATGATCTGTACAAAGAGTCGGACATGTATGACGCCGATGTCGATCCGCAGTTGTAAATTACCCAGTCAGACCGAGCAGAGCAGGTCGCAAGCCGTTGATTTTGCTTGTGCTCTTCTGCTCCCTGATTGTGCCGCCCGCGTTGCGGGTATAGACTTTGCACACTGTCCACCAAAGGCCCCCTGTGGTCCCAGCGACCACCCGCGAGCATGAAACCACCGATCCAGTTGCCCCTGGGTGTGCGCCTGCGCGATGACGCCACCTTCATCAACTACTATCCGGGCGCCAATGCTGCGGCATTGGGCTACGTCGAGCGCCTATGCGAAGCCGACGCCGGCTGGACCGAGAGCCTCATCTACCTGTGGGGCAAGCAGGGTGTCGGCCGCACCCACCTGTTGCAGGCCGCTACCCACCGCTTCCAGCAGTTGGGCGAACCCGCCGTCTACCTGCCGTTGGCGCAACTGCTCGAGCGCGGTGTCGAATTGCTCGATCACCTCGAACAGTACGAGCTGGTGTGCATTGACGACCTGCATGTAATTGCCGGCAAAGCCGACTGGGAAGAGGCCATGTTCCACCTGTTCAATCGCCTGCGTGACAGTGGCCGTCGTTTGCTGCTGGCGGCCTCCAGCTCGCCGCGCGAGCTGCCCATCAAGCTGGCCGACCTCAAGTCGCGGCTGACCCTGGCACTGATCTTCCAGATGCGTGGCATGTCCGATGAAGACAAGCTGCGTGCCCTGCAACTGCGGGCCTCGCGCCGTGGCCTGCACCTCACCGATGAGGTTGGGCATTTCATCCTTACCCGCGGTACCCGCAGCATGAGCGCACTGTTCGATCTGCTCGAACGCCTCGACCAGGCATCCCTGCAGGCGCAGCGCAAGCTGACCATCCCTTTCCTGAAAGAAACCCTGGGCTGGTAAGCCCCTGAAAATCCTGGGCTAGAGCGGCAAAACGAAAAAGTCACATCTTTTTCGATAAAATTTGCAAATGGCCATGATAGAGGGCATAGTTTCCCCCTTCTAAAGGATTACAGACACGGTCGTGCCCATGCTAAAGCGCTTCGCACCCCTCGTGCCCCTCGCACTCGTGACCCTGCTTTTCGGCTGCGCGGCCCAAGGCCCGGTATCCCAGCCCCAGGAACACACCCCGATCGCCGCACAATCGGCGTTCAAGGCCAAAGCCTCGCCTTCGTCCGTATTCGGCGAACCGGAAGAGCTGGCCACCGAAGATGACCTGGAGGCCTTCTCCAGCAACAGCAAGCCTTATCAGCTGCCGGTTCTGGCTGACAGCATTCTCGAGCGCGGCATGTCGTTGATCGGCACCCGCTACCGCTTCGGTGGTACCTCCGAGAAGTCAGGCTTCGATTGCAGCGGCTTCATCGGTTACCTGTTCCGCGAAGAAGCCGGCATGACCCTGCCGCGTTCGACGCGTGAAATGATCAACGTCGATGCCCCGAAAGTGGCCCGTAACAAGCTCAAGCCAGGCGACCTGCTGTTCTTCAGCACCAATGGCCGCGGCCGGGTCAGCCATGCCGGCATCTACTTGGGTGACAACCAGTTCATCCACTCCAGCAGCCGCCGCAGCGGTGGTGTGCGCATCGACAGCCTCGGTGATCGCTACTGGAGCAAGACCTTCATCGAAGCCAAGCGAGCCTTGGCGATGGCGCCGACCAACATCGCGCGCAACTGATACCCCGATGATGTACCGTGCCACGGCGGCGATGCTTTAAAAAAGCTCGCCGCCGTGCGCATTTACAGAAAGCGTCTAATCTAAATTCTCAACACTTTTCGGCTGCGGTCCAGCGGTCTCAGACAGGATGTTCTGGCCATGGTAATGATGGCGCGCTTCGCATTCCTTTCCCTGGTGGCATTGCTTGCTGCCTGCTCCAGCCGCGCGCCTGCGCCGGCTCCTGTGGTCAAGCCGCAGGTCTCCTACAGCCAACAGCCTGATGCTTCGCCGATTGCCGACGACGTGTTGATCCGCGCGATCGGGCTGGTGGGCACCCCTTACCGATGGGGCGGCAATACGCCCGACTCCGGGTTCGATTGCAGTGGCCTGATCAAGTATGTCTACCGTGATGCCGCCGGTATCAGCTTGCCGCGCTCGACGCGGGAGATGATCGTCATGCGCGCGCCGACTGTGGATGCGAAGGCGCTGCAGTCAGGTGACCTGGTGTTCTTTGCCACCAGTGGCGGGTCGCAGGTCAGCCATGCCGGCATCTACGTGGGGGAGGGGCGTTTCGTGCACGCACCGTCCACCGGTGGCACGGTGCGCCTGGACTACCTGTCCAACAGTTACTGGGCCAAGGCTTACCTGCAGGCCAAGCGGGTGATTCCCCAGGGGCATCTGGCGCAAAACCCCTGATCGCCTGAAGGCGGCCCGGCAAGGCCGCCTTGACTCACCGTTATCGCGCAGCGCTCACCCGCCAGATCATATTGCCCACGTCATCCGCCACCAGCACCCCACCGCGCTGATCGTTGATCACGCCCACCGGCCGGCCCATGGCCTTGCCATTGCCATCCAGAAACCCGGTGAGCAGGTCGACGGGCTTGCCGGCAGGCTTGCCGCTACTGTCGAACGGCACGAAAATCACCTTGTAGCCACTGTGTGGCTTGCGATTCCATGACCCGTGCTGGCCCACGAATGCGCCTTGCCCGAACGGCGCTGGCAGCACACCTGGCTCGGCGAATGTCAGCCCCAGTGAGGCCGTGTGCGGGCCGACGGCATAGTCCGGCACCAGCGCCTGGGCGACCTTCTGCGGTGCCTGAGGCTGGACCCGCTGGTCAACGTGCTGGCCGTAATAGCTATAGGGCCAGCCATAGAAGCCGCCGTCCTGGACCGAGGTAATGTAGTCCGGCACCAGGTCGCTACCGATTTCGTCACGCTCGTTGACTGCCGTCCACAGTGCGCCGGTGTGTGGCTCCCACGCCAGGCCATTGGGGTTGCGCAGGCCGCTGGCAAACAAGCGCTGCTGGCCGCTGGCAGGGTCCACCTCCCAGATCGCCGCCCGCCCTTGTTCCTTGTCCAGGCCGTTTTCCCCCACATTGCTGTTGGAGCCAACCGTCACGTAGAGCTTCTTGCCATCTGGGCTGGCGATCACGTTCTTGGTCCAGTGATGGTTGAGCGGCCCGCCGGGTAGCTCGACCACCTGCTGGCCCTTGTCGCGTATCTGCATGGCCCCGGGCTCGTAGTGAAAGCGCAGCAGCTTGTCGGTGTCGGCCACATAGAAGTCCTCGCCTACCAACGCCATGCCGAAGGGCGAATTCAGCCCGTCAATGAAAGTGCTGCGTGTTTCCGCGATGCCGTCATGATCGGCGTCGCGCAGCAGGGTGATGCGGTTGGCGCTGGGCACTGCGGCGCCAGCGCGTTTCATCGCCATGCCCATGGCCCAGCCACGCAGGCCTTTGCCGTCCTCGGGTTTTGGCGGCGCGTTGGTTTCGGCTACCAGCACGTCACCGTTGGGCAGTACATAGAGCCACCGTGGGTGGTCGAGTTTGTCGGCGAAGGCCGCTACCTGCGTGCCCGTTGCAGCCTTGGGCTTGCCGCCTTCTGGCCAGCCGATGGCAGGGGCGATGTTGATGGTCGGAATCAGCGTTGCATTGGGTTCGGGCAACTGCGGCGAGGGGCCGCTTCCTTCGCTGACGTTCAACAGAGCTGTGTCGCCGCAGCCCACCATGCAGGCGCTCAGCGCCCAAGGTAAGACGTAGCCGATATGCCGCATGTTCGCCGCCCTCAGAAGATGATCTCTCATTATTCAGAGCACGGCGCAGCATGACTGGTTCAGCCATAGGCGGCAGGTAACTACCACTCTGGGTGGGCGCGGGCAGCAAGGATAGGGGCTCGACAATCAAGGTCAGGAGTAGCCCATGAGCGAAATTCACCAGAAAGCGATCCGCAGTCTCGAAGTGCTGGATGCAACACGGCCCCTGGTACAGTTGGTGGATGACATCGTACGCGACTACCCAGACCCCTATGCGTTGTCGAGCAGGCATGCCGCGCAACTGTTGCGCAAGCATACAGGGAGGGAGATGGACCCGCGGTTCGTCTGGTGGCATCAGTTCAATAGCGAGAGTTCCAGCCCCCGTGCGTTCACCGGTTGGCAGCACAATGGGCCGCCGCAGAAGTCCATGGTGTTGCAAGAGCTGCTGATCAATCGGTTCGACCTTTACTTTCAGGACGCCAGCGACGAACTCGACCTGCGCGGCGGTTTCTATCGTCAGGGCCCGCATGCGGTTCTCTACGACGAGCACAATGAGGTCCCGATGCTGGGCAGTGAAGTCCAGAAGGACTTGTGGGCGCTGGATTTTGCGGTGCGCTACCGCGAGGGCATCGAGCGGTTCTGGTCAGACTACACAGGCAATTTTCGTGTGCTGGCCAAGGTCAACCTGTTGGCGCAGGGGGCTGGTGCATTGGGTGCAGGCAGGATAACGCCCCTCGATTGGGAGCGCTTGCGCGCAATGGCGGCCGACGATTTGGCCGATGATGAGTTGCCAACGCTTGCCAGTCTTCAACGGGATGCAACGCGCAACGTCTTGACGGTCAATCGCTATGCGTTCGGTGCAGGTGACAGGTACTGTCTTTTCAGCCTGGTCGCCGCAGACGGTCGGTGCCTGGCCTATATGCCCTGGTCCGGCGAAGCGTTGAAGGGGTTCGATTCTGACGTTGCCATGGCGGGTTGGCTCTGCTTGCAGTTGCAGTCGCACGACACGCTCGATGCGTTTGTCGCGGGGGCACACAGTAACCCGCACGATTCCTCCGCCAGGCAGTTGATAAAGGTTCACCTGCAAGGGATCGCCGGGAGCCGTTCGGATGAAGCTGCGGCGATCGCCTTGACGCTGTTCAAACGCTCGCTCGGCATGGATTGTTTCACTTACCTGGCCGATCAGGCAAAGCTCGAGATGCAGGCCAATGCGCGCTTGATGCAGGACAATGCCGGGCTGCGCAGGGCCATGTTCAGTGGTTATCTTTCGGCGTTTCTGAAAGTGTTTGGCAGCTTTGCGCCTTTGGGTTGGCCGATGTCGCTGATGCTGCTCGGTGCCAGTGCTGGCAAGGTGGCGTTCGATGTGGATGAAGCCCTGCACGCCGGCGATGAACAGAGCCGCAAGTACGCACTGCGCGCGGCAATGCTCGAAAGTGTGTTCGCCAGCATGAACCTGCTGGATATCAGCTTCCAGTCGAGTTTCGCCTCTTTGTCTTATGAGGCGCCTCCCCATGAAACCGGCGTGTCACTTGCGCACTGGCAGGTGGCGGACTTGACCACCCTGCCGGTGGAGTTGCAAGAGGCCAACACCGTGCTCACCGCGGAGGCGGCCGAGGCGGGCCGCTTGCGTGGCATTCATGTGAATGCCGATGGCAGTTGCTGGATTACCCTGCAGAGTCAGCCTTACCGTGTGCGATACAGCCATGAACTGACGGTGTGGTTGGTGGTTCCGGCGGATAATCCGTTTGCCTTCAGTCCCCTTCACCCCGTGCGTTTGAACGAAGCGGGCGAATGGGAGCTGTTGGCACCGCCGCGGTTGCTCGGCGGTGCGCCGCCAGCGGTGGAGGGTATGCAGAGCACGGCTTCACCGTTCTGGGATAGCTACACGCTGGCGAATGGGCCGCAGAGCAAGAAGTTGTCCGGTTTTGCGCTGGAGCGGCAGAAGGCGTTGTTGAAGTCATGGCCAATCGTTGAACTGCCGCGCGGTCGGGCACCCGACATCGATGAGCGGAACCTGGATTGTGTGAAGATCGCGGGTCGCACGCACTACTCCTATCACTACGGCCCTGAATACTTCAATGCGGTGATCGACTATTACACCAGCGATGAGTCGAAAGTGAACGATGTGTTCCGTTCGGGCAGCTATCGCTATGGCGATGAGGATGACTATATCGCCCACCTTGCCGATAGCATCGAGCAATTGCCCAAAAGTAACCACGTCAGGCTTTACCGGGGTGGCCATCGGTCGCGGGGTACGGGTGGGGAGCGCTATCGAAACGGGGAGCTGCGGGTTGGGGATGTGCTGGTCAATACCGACTTCACTTCGTTTACCGAAAACCCTTACATGGTGACCGAGTTCGCATGCTTGCCTTACCCGAATGTGCCGGGGGGCGTGTCAGGGCTGTTCGATGACAGTTCAGTGGTGTTCGAGTTGCCTGCTGGGGAGTACCACGGGGCAACCCCGATCAGCGCCTTTTCGTCTTTTCCGGAAGAGGTCGAAACGCTGTTCCTGCCTGGCAATTACTTTCGCATCGAGGGGTTGCAGCAGGTTTATGGGGATAACTACCGCTTTATCAAAGTCACCTTGAAGCAGACGATCAGGCCTGCCTTGGGGCCGGTTTATGATCTGCGTACCGGGCTTGA
>NZ_JANIAG010000057.1:0-30922 GCF_028682155.1 Pseudomonas sp. 39004 | reverse complement strand
GCCCAGTTACGTAGGCATTTTCTTTATAACCCTCGGGAGCAGCACGGCAACGGCGTGGTCTATTAGACTTGCCTGTTGTATCGATCGAGCGGCGAAAGGAGACGCTATGATATTTTCCGCCCTGCAGGGCCTGCCCTTGCACCGCGTGCTGGTGCGCACCGTCAAGGAGTTCCTTGACGACGAGATGTCCACCTATGCGTCCGCGCTGGCTTACCAGATGCTGTTTTCGCTGTTCCCCTTCCTGTTGTTCCTGATTGCCCTGATCGGTTTCCTGCATTTGCCAGACTTCTTCTCCTGGTTGCGCCTGCAATCGGAACTGGTGCTGCCGCCCCAGGCGCTGGAGCAGGTGAACCCGGTGATCGACCAGTTGCAACAGTCCAAGGGCGGGCTGTTGTCGGTGGGTATCGTGATTGCCCTGTGGACCGCCTCGGCGGGTGTGCGCTTGATGATGAGCGCCATGAACGCCGCCTACGATGTGCCGGAAGGCCGCCCGGTGTGGAAGCGCATACCGCTGTCCATCTTCTACACCGTGGGTATCGCCGGCATGCTGCTGGCTGCGGCAGCGCTGATGGTGCTGGGGCCGCAGGTGATGGAATGGATTGCCGCGCAGGTCGGCATGCAGGAGGTCATCGTCACGGTCTGGACCATCCTGCGCTGGCCGGCGATCATCATTCTGATGATGGTAGCGGTGGCCTTGATCTACTACGTGATGCCGGATGTGAAGCAGAAATTTCGCTTCATCACCCCCGGCTCGGTGCTGGCAGTGGTGGTGTGGATCGTCGCCTCCCTGGGGTTTGCCTACTACGTCAAAACCTTTGCCGATTACAACGCCATGTACGGCAGCATCGGTGCAATCATCGTGCTGTTGCTGTATTTCTATATTTCCGCCGCCGTGCTGTTGCTCGGCGCGGAAATGAACGCGGTGATCGAGCACATGTCGGCCGAGGGCAAGAACCCTGGCGAGAAGGATTTCGACGGTGAAAAATCCCAGGAAACCCTGACCGTGCTGGGCCACGAACACCCGCAACCGAGCCAGCATCAACCTTCCGAGCCGAACCCCAGATGATCCGTGACATTCTCAAGATGGGCGACGAACGCCTGCTGCGCATCGCCCCGCCCGTGCCCGAACACCTGATCGGCAGCGCCGAATTGCAGCAGTTGATCGACGACATGTTCGAGACCATGCGCCATGTCGGGGGTGTGGGCCTGGCCGCGCCGCAGATTGGCATCGACCTGCAACTGGTGATTTTCGGCTTCGAACGCAGTGAGCGTTACCCCGATGCCGAAGCGGTGCCGCAGACCATCCTGATCAACCCGTTGATCACGCCGATGACCACCGAGGTCGAGGACGGTTGGGAGGGTTGCCTGTCGGTACCCGGTTTGCGCGGCGTGGTGCCGCGCTACAAGCACATTCGCTATGAAGGGCTCGACCCGCAAGGCAACCCGATCAACCGTTTTGCCGATGGCTTCCATGCGCGGGTGGTGCAGCACGAGTGCGACCACCTGATCGGCCGGCTTTACCCCTCGCGCATCCAGGACTTCGCCAAATTCGGTTACACCGAGGTGCTGTTCCCCGGGTTGGACGCCAGCGACGACTGACCACGCTGCAGGGCCACCAGCGGCTTGCTGCGCTGGTAGCGCTGCAGGCGGGCAGCCAGGGGTTCTGGCAGCGCGGTTGCCGTGTCGAAGCCAAGGCGCTGGTAGAAGGGCACCAGGTCGGGGTGGCAGAACAGCCAGGTCGGCCCAACGGCCTGAGCCAGCGCGGCTTCGACCAGCCGCCCAGCCACACCCTGGCTGCGCTGTTGCGGGTCGACGAACAGCCCGGTAAGCCAGTAGCCATCGCCCACCGGGGTCAAGTTCAGCCCTGCAATGATGCAGCTGGCACGCGCCACCCACAGTTCGCCGTCACTGGCCGAGCGCATGCGCGAGCCTTGCTGGCGGTAGAAGTGATCGAGCAGGCGTCGTTCAGGGTCGAGCAGCCTTGAGCAACACAGGTAATCAGAAATCGCGCATTTCCCTTGTTGAATCGGCCGGGTCGGGCAGAGACCAACCAACGGCTCTACGCCACTATATCCAGCCCATTATGTCGCAGATTGTTGCAAATCCGGCAAGGGTGAATATCCGACTTCGGGGTTCAACTATTGCCAACCGGGAGTAGACTTTTACTCATCCCACCAGCAGTACGACGAAGCGGGATCGGTACTTCGTGTCATCTTTGCAGTCGATGACAACTTCTCCGCGCCAATGACGGCATTAGAAGTCAATCGATCAGCTTGATTGCTTTATAGGCACTCCCACATGAAACCATTACTGATTCTTGCATTGGTCGGTATGTCCTCGTTCGCCCTCGCCGATGAGGTCCAACCTGTCTCCAACCAGCCTGTGGCCCAGCAGTACGACTACTCCATGAACCTGGATATCAAACGGGTCATCAACCTGTCGACCATCCCCAATGTTTGCGAAGTGGTACCTGCAACCATGACCTATGAAGACCACCAGGGCCAGGTGCACACCATTCAGTACCGCGCCATGGGCGAGGGTTGCCAGCAGGGTTGATCGTTCAAGGTCAGCGGCCTCTTCGCGCCGCGCCGACGCGAAGAGGTTGCAGGCTTCTCCCGGTGCAGTGGCTGGCCCGGTTCATTCACTGGAAAGCACCTGCCGCACCACCTCCAGCCCTTGTTTCAGTTCAGCCCGGCTGGCGGCCGCCGACAGGCTGATACGCACGGCCTGCACCTCGCTGGCGCCAATGGCGAACACACTGGCCGGGACAACCTCCACGCCCCGTTCGCGACACTGCTTGACCACCCCCTCTGCACCTTGCGGAGTGGCCAGCCACGCGTGCGGCGAAGGCTGGCCTGTGTTGTGCAACCCATCGCCCAGCAGCTTTCGCGCCAGGCGCCAGCGCTCGGTAATTTCAGCACGTTGCCAGGCCAGGCGTAGCGCTGCGGTGCCATCTTCTATCCACTGGCAGGCGATATGCAGGTTCAGTGGCGACACCGGCCAGTGACTCGCCTGGGCGTGCGGGTCGATGTGTGCAAGCAGCTGTGGGTTGGCCGCGATCCACCCTACACGCAAACCTGCTGCCACCGTCTTGGACAAGCTGCTGATGAGCACCCCTTGCTCGCCCAGCAGTGGGTACAGCGGCGGTCGGTCGCTGAGTGCGCCATACACGTCATCCTCGATCACCAGCAGCCCCAGGCGTTTGACGACCGCCGCGAGCGCTTCGCGGCGGGCGTCATCCATGCAGGCGCCCGTGGGGTTGTGCAGGGTCGGTGTGGTGACCAGTACGCGGGCACCGCTGGCGCGGGTGACACGGTCAAGGTCGTCGGGCCGCAGGCCTTGGCTGTCCAGTGCCACGCCATGCACGGGCAGGCGTAGCTGTCGGCAGGCTGCCTTGATGCCAGGTGCGGTCAAGGCTTCGAGCATGACCGGTTCACCGGCCTGGCAGAACGACTGCAGCACCAGGGTCAGTGCTTGCTGAGCGCCGCCACTGAGCAGCAACTCGTCCGGGGCCAACGCCAAGCCACGCTTGGCCAGCCAGTGCGCGCCCTGAATACGGCCGCGCAGCAGTTGCTCGGGGCCCAGGTAGTGATCCAGCAGGCTGCTGTCGCGCTGCTCCAGCACGCTGTGCAGGCTGCGCTGCAGGTCCTGATTGTGCGGGTCGGCCACCGGTACGTTGGTCGACAGGTCGATCAGCGGCTTTGGCCCGTCTTGGTGTTTGAGGCGAAACAGGGTCGCTTCCTTGCTGCCTGCCAGCACGTAGGTGCCGCGGCCGACTTCGCCGGCCACCAGGTGGCGGGCGGCAGCTTCCCGGTAGGCCTGCTGGGTGGTGCTGGGGTTCAGGTCGAGCTTCCAGGCCAGGCGCCGTTGCGGTGGCAGGCGGTCACCGACCTTGAGCTCGCCGCGCTCAATCGCGTCGGCGATCGCATCGACCAATGCCAGGTAGCGGGGCCGGTCATCGTTTACGAGTGTTGGGATCCACACGAAATTGCTACCCATGCAATATAAGATTGTACCCATACAATGCCCGGGGCTTAGGATCGGATCAACCACCTACCGAAGAGGGATGATCGCCATGTTCGACCTGAATGCCCTGCGCGAAGCCGCCGATTTCGTTCACCAGCACGTGCCTGCAACACCGCAGCACGCCTGGCCTTTGCTGGCCGAACGGCTGGGCTGCCAGGTGTGGGTAAAGCACGAGAACCACGCGCCCACCGGTGCATTCAAGGTGCGTGGCGGGTTGGTCTACGTGCGCTCGCTGCTGGCGGGCGGCAAGCCGCCGCGCGGCCTGGTTACCGCGACGCGTGGCAATCACGGCCAGAGCATGGCACTGGCTGCCCGCCAGGCTGGCATCCCCTTGGTGATTGTGGTGCCTGAAGGCAATTCCACCGAAAAGAACGCCGCCATGCGCGCCCTCGGCGCCGAACTGGTGGAGCACGGTGTCGATTTTGATGTGGCCCGTGAAGAGGCTGCCCGGCTGGCTGATGAATTGGGGTACGCGATGGTGCCGTCGTTTCACCCGGAGCTGGTGCGCGGCGTGGCCACCTATGCCCTGGAGCTGCTCGAGGCGGTGTCTGACCTGGACAGCGTGTACGTGCCGATCGGCATGGGGTCGGGGATCTGCGGGCTGATCCAGGCACGCAACCTGCTGGGGTTGAAGACCGAGATCGTGGGGGTAGTGTCCAGCGCTGCCGATGCCTATGCGCAAAGCTTCGAGCTGGGCCGCATCGTCACCACCGCCACCGCCCAGACCTTCGCCGATGGCATGGCCTGCCGCGTGCCGCACCCGGAGGCGTTCGCCTTGGTGTGCGAGCATGCCGCGCGCATCGTGCGGGTCACCGACAGTGAAGTCGCCGAGGCCATGCGGGTGTACCACGAAGCCACGCACAATACTGCCGAAGGTGCAGGGGCTGCGGCGCTGGCGGCGTTGATGCAGGAGCGCGAGCGACAAGTGGGTAGGCGGGTGGCCGTGGTGCTTAGCGGGGCGAATGTGGACCGGGCGCTGTATGCGCGCGTGCTGGCGGGCATCGACTGAGCTTGATTGGCATCAGGGGCTACCGCGCCCACTGTCATGGGGAATTTGCGCTTTCAATCGAGTGATCACTCGTGGCAGGCTCTACGGCGCTTAATTGGCCGGTCATCGAGTGCTCAATGCCTTTTTCCAATGGATTTCTCCTAAGCCTGTCCCTGTGTCTGGACATCGGCATCGCCAACATCGCCATGATCACCTTGGCCATGCAGCGTGGTTTTCTCAAAGGTTTCTGGCTGGGGCTTGGGACTTGCGTGGGTGACTTGATCTATGCCGTTGCCGCACTGGCCGGGATGACCGTGCTGTTGCAATTCGAAAGCGTGCGCTGGACCTTGTGGCTGGGCGGTTCGGCGCTGCTGGTGTGGTTTGCGGTGAAGATGCTGCTGGCCGCGTGGCGCGGCGGCCACATGGAGGCGCGGGCAGACGTGGTGGTGGAGTCCGGTTGGCGTGAGTTTCTGCGTGGGATCTTTTTGGCCATGTCGTCACCCACCGCGATTTTGTGGTTTGCGGCTGTCGGTGGGGTGCTGATTTCACGCTCCGGCGGTGGCAGTTTGCTGGATGCGGGGTTGTTCCTTAGCGGCTTTTTTGCTGCTGGGTTGGTCTGGTGTCTGAGCCTGTGTGGTATTGCCAGCCATGGTGGGCGCTTGCTTGGCGACCGGCTGCTGACCTGGTCGTACCTGTTGTCGGCGGCGATCTTCTGCTATTTCGCGGTTTATGTGATTGTTTCGGGGTACCGGGAATTTATTCTCGCCAGTTCGGCAGTGTAGGCAGGAGGGCATGCCTTAGGTTGTGCAGCGCCCATGAGATCGAGCGCCGCCCGCGCGGCGCATCGCGAGCGAAGCTCGCTCCTACATTTGTTTCGGGCCAGTTATTCCTGAGGCATTGGCGCGCGGCCCCTTGGTGCCCGTCTCAATATCGCGTCGGACCAACAAGGCGGTCGCGCGCCAATGTCACAGGCTTCACTGGCCGGAAACAAATGTAGGAGCGAGCTTCGCTCGCGATGCGCCGCGCGGGCGGCGCTCGATCTCATGGGCGCTACACATCTCCAGGCATGCACCTGCCGGCCCAACCCTCTCTTACCGGCAACAAAAATAATTTCACCCCCTGTCGATTCCCCCAGTTCCCGTTCGACCAGAGTTGAAGGCCCAGCCCAAACCTGTGCCAAAACCTCAAACGATCGGAGTACCCCGATGAGCACCTCAGCCGAAAACGAAATCCGCCAACTGATCGACCGCTGGATGCAAGCCGTGCGAGACCGCGACATCCAGGCCATCACCGCCCCCTATGCCGACGACATCGTCGCCTTCGATGCCATCAAGGCACTGCAATTCAAAGGCAAAGCCACCTACCAGGCCCACTGGGAAATGTGCATGGGCTTTTGCACCGGCCCGATGGTCTTCGAACTGGCCGAACTCACCGTGTACGCCGACGGCGACCTGGGCCTGGCCCATTGGCTGAACCGCTGCGGCCCGTCCGATGACGAGAGCCAGTGTGGCTTCATGCGCGTCACGGTCGGCTATCGCCGCCAAGGCGGGCAATGGCAGGTGATCCACGAACACTGGTCGGCACCCTTCGACATGGAAACCCAAAAAGCCCTGTTCGATCTCAAGCCCTGAGCCGATATCGCCAAACGCACTGTGCCAATGCCCTGGAGGCAACCATGAAATACCTGTGCCTGGTCTATTGTGACGAAGGGCTGCTGCACAGCCTGCCCGACAGCCCGGAAGACGCCGAGTGCATGGCGTACGCCGAATCCCTGCAGGGCGGCGGGCGCATGCTCGCGGCCGAGGCGCTGAAGTCGGTGCAGACCGCCACCACGGTGCGTGTGCGCAATGGGCAGATGAGCCTCACCGATGGCCCGTTCGCCGAGACCAAGGAGCAACTGGCCGGCTTCTATCTGGTGGATGCCCGCGACCTCAACGAGGCGCTGAACATCGCCAAGGGCATCCCCGCCGCCAGGGTCGGCAGTGTGGAAGTGCGGCCTGTGCGCGAACTGCAACCCTGACAATAACGGAGAACAACCAGCATGAGCCTTGCACACCCTGCGCAAGCGCAGCACGAGTTGTCCATCAGCCGCCTGATCGACGCACCACCGGCCAAGGTGTTCCGCGCCTGGACCGAGCCCCAGTGGCTGATGCAATGGTGGGGGCCACATGGCATGACCACCCCCGAATGCGAAATGCAGCTGTGGGTCGGTGGCCTGTTCCGCACCTTGATGCGCGCCCCGGACGGTACCGAGTACCCAACCCAGGGCGTGTTCCTGGAGATCGCCGCGCCCCGGCGGTTGGTGTTCACCGACGCTTTCGGGGCAGGCTGGGTGCCTTCAAACAAAGCCTTCATGACCGCCGTGGTGACCTTCGACGAGGAACACGGCAAAACCCGATACACCGCCCGCGCCTGGCACTGGAGCGCCGCCGACAGCCGTGCCCATGAAGAAATGGGGTTTCACCAGGGCTGGGGAGAAAGCCTGGACCGCCTGGTGGAGGTGGTGACCCAGCGGATGCCGGACTGATGGTGACGCTGGCGCAGGTGCGCGCCGAGGTCGAGGGAGTCTACCGCCGCGATTCCCGGCGCATCCTGGCAACCTTGATCCGCCTGCTGGGGGATTTCGACCTGGCCGAGGAGGCCATGCACGATGCGTTCTTCATTGCCGTCGAGCGCTGGCAGCGCGATGGCATCCCCGACAACCCGCGGGCGTGGCTGGTTTCAACCGGCCGTTTCAAGGCCATCGATGCGTTACGCCGACGCGCCCGCTTCGACCGCTCACAGGCGGACATGATCATGCTGCTGGAAGGCCAGGCGCAAGACCCCAGCGACGAAGAACTGCTCGGCGACGACCGTTTGCGGCTGATCTTCACCTGCTGCCACCCGGCGTTGGCCGCCGACGCCCAGGTGCCGCTGACCCTGCGCGAGGTCTGCGACCTGACCACCGAGCAGATTGCCCGAGCGTTTCTGCAAAGCCCGGCCACCATTGCCCAGCGCATCGTGCGGGCCAAGGCCAAGATCCGCGATGCCGGCATCCCCTATCAGGTGCCGGCGCTCATTGAGTTGCCCGAGCGCCTTGAGAGCGTATTGCGGGTGATCTACCTGGTGTTCAATGAAGGGTACTCGGCATCGTCCGGCGACACCCTGCTGCAGCAAGATCTGACTGACGAGGCGATTCGCCTTGGCCGCCTGCTCGTGCAACTACTACCCGACCCGGAGGGGTTTGGCTTGCTGGCGTTGATGCTGTTGCAGGCGTCGCGTCAGCGCGCGCGTACCGATGCCGAGGGCAATCTGGTGCTGCTTGAGCAACAAGATCGCAGCCTGTGGGACCGCGAGTGTATTGAAGAAGGCTGTGCGCTGGTGCGCCACGCCCTGCGAAGCCAGGGCTATGGCGCCTACACCGTGCAGGCGGCGATTGCTGCGGTGCATGCCGAGGCGGCCACGGCCGATGCGACGGATTGGGACGAAATCGTCGGGCTGTACGATGTGTTGCAACGCTACTGGCCGTCCGCGGTGGTGGCGCTGAACCGGGCGGTGGCGCTGGCCAAGCGTGACGGGCCGCAGGTGGGGCTCGCGGAAGTTGAAGCGATTCTGGCGGCGGGGGAGTTGCGCGATTATCACCTGGCCTATGCGGCAAGGGCGCAGTTGCATGCTCAGCTGGGCCATGTCGAAGAGGCCCGCGCGGCCTGGCAGCAGGCACTGGCGTTGACCCGGCAGGCGCCGGAGCGACGGCATATCGAAAGCCGTCTACGCGAATTGGGGTAAGGGTATTAGCGGCCCTTTCGCGGTGGTTCGGCGCCCCGAACCTCCGCGAAGCAATAGGTGCTGAAATCAGCTGGCCACGAAATGCGGCGGCGATACCAGCTCGACGGTCTGCTGCTTGCGTGGCGCCAGGATTTCGGCCTCGCCTTCGACGACCAGCTCATCGTTCTGGTTGTACACATTGGTGGCGATGCGCACCTTGAACTTGGGCAGCTTCTCGAGGATTTCCAGGCGCACGGTCAGGGTGTCGCCGATTTTTACCGGCTTCTGGAAGCTCATTTTCTGGCCCAGATAGATAGTGCCAGGCCCAGGCAGGGTGCAGGCCACTGCGGCACTTATCAGCGCGCCGCTGAACATGCCATGGGCAATGCGCTCACGGAACATGCTCTTGGCCGCGAACTCGGCATCCAGGTGCACCGGGTTGTGGTCACCGGACATCGCGGCGAACAGCTGGATGTCGCGTTCTTCCACAGACTTCTCATAGGTGGCTTTCTGGCCGACCTCAAGGGCTTCGTAAGGCGTGTTGGTGACCTGGGACATCGGGGCTTCCTTAAGCGGTGGGGCGAGGGTGCCTATCATTCACTGCGCGCAGGGCGGCCAAGGGCCAGCGCCTGTTCGAGCCAGCCGAGAATATCGGCGGTGACCTCGTCACGGTTGGTTTCGTTGAGCACTTCGTGCCGCGCGTGTGGGTAGACGCGCAGCTGTACATGCCGGTTGCCGGTCGCGCGCAGCGCGTCGGCCAGATGGGTGAGACGCTTGCCGGCACTGACCGGATCACATTCGCCGCCAATCACCAGCATTGGCAGGTTCGGATCGATCTGCGCGAGGGTACTTGCCTGGCTGATCTGCGCCAAGCCTTGCAGCAAGTCGAGCCACAGTTGGTTGCTGCAGCGAAAGCCACACAGCGGGTCATTCACATACAGGTCCACTTCGCCAGGGTCGCGGCTAAGCCAGTCGAAGGCCGTGCGGTTAGGCTTGAAGGCCTTGTTGAACGCGCCGAACGACAGCCAGTCTATCAGCGCACTCTTGCCCAGCGGCCCCTGGCGCCACGCCTCCAGCCGGGCAATCAGCCGCGCCACCCGGTACAACGCCGCCGGCTGGAAGTTGGAGCCGCTGAGGATCGCCCCCTGCACGCTGGCGCTGTGGTGCAGCAGGTACGCCTGGGCGATGTAGCTGCCCATACTGTGGCCAAACACAAACAACGGTGTGCCGGGGTACTGCTGACCGATGTGCTGGGCGAGCAAGCCCAGGTCATTGACCACGGCATTCCAGCCATGATTGCGGGCGAACAGGCCCAGGCTGCCCAGCTCGGCGGTGCGGCCATGGCCGCGCTGGTCGGCGGCGAACAGCGCAAAGCCGGCCTCGCTCAACGCCTGGCCCAGGCGCCGGTAGCGCCCGGCGTGCTCCGCCATGCCATGGGCCAGCAACACCACGGCCTTCACCGGGGTTGTCGGCAGCCATTGGTGCACATAGAGGCTGCAATGCTCGCTGGCGGGTAGCCAGAAGGCGTCGTGGGGCATGGCCGGTCCTTTGCGCAGGGGTACGCGCACAGTGTATGCGCAACCGGCTGGATTGCAGGAAGGGCACAAATAAGATTCACAATGTTAATGGCGGAGCTTGGCGTATATGCCGCCTTCGGCTTACCTGCTAACGTCGGTTCAACGCCTGTTTGCCATTGGCGACCAGG
The DNA here is from genome assembly GCF_028682155.1 of Pseudomonas sp. 39004. Lineage (NCBI taxonomy): Bacteria > Pseudomonadati > Pseudomonadota > Gammaproteobacteria > Pseudomonadales > Pseudomonadaceae > Pseudomonas > Pseudomonas sp. 39004. The sequence goes on along the minus strand of NZ_JANIAG010000057.1, from coordinate 20,459 downwards.
TCAAAGGATTACATGACCCGCTACCGGTAGCAGGTCCAGGCAGAGGAACAATAATAAATGCAAGCCGACTTCTGGAATGACAAGCGCCCGGCGGGCGTGCCTTCCACCATCGATATCCATGCCTATACCTCTGTGGTCGAGGTGTTCGAACGCTCCTGCAAGCGCTTTGCCGACCGCCCGGCGTTCAGCAACCTCGGCGTCACCCTGACCTACGCGGCACTGGAGCGCCAGTCGGCAGCCTTCGCCGCCTGGCTGCAGCAACATACCGACCTGGCCCCGGGCGATCGCATTGCCGTGCAGATGCCCAACGTGCTGCAGTACCCGATCGCCGTGTTCGGTGCGTTGCGTGCGGGCCTGATCGTGGTCAACACCAACCCGTTGTACACCGAGCGTGAAATGCGCCACCAGTTCAAGGACTCCGGCGCCCGTGCCCTGGTGTACCTGAACATGTTCGGCAAGCGCGTGCAGGAAGTGCTGCCCGATACCGGCATCGAATACCTCATCGAAGCAAAGATGGGCGACCTGTTGCCCACCGCCAAGGGCTGGCTGGTCAACACCGTGGTCGACAAAGTGAAGAAGATGGTGCCGGCCTATCAATTGCCCCAGGCGGTGTCGTTCAAGCAGGTGCTGCGTGAGGGCCGTTCGCTGAGCCACAAACCGGTACCGCTGAGCCTCGACGACATCGCCGTGTTGCAATACACCGGTGGCACCACTGGCCTGGCCAAGGGCGCCATGCTCACCCACGCCAACCTGGTGGCCAACATGCTCCAGGTGCTGGCGTGTTTCTCGCAGCACGGGCCAGACGGGCAGAAGATGATCAAGGAAGGCCAGGAGGTGATGATCGCGCCGCTGCCGCTTTACCACATCTACGCGTTTACCGCGAACTGCATGTGCATGATGGTCACAGGCAACCACAACGTGCTGATTACCAACCCACGCGACATCGCCGGCTTCGTCAAGGAGCTGGGCAAGTGGCGTTTTTCCGGCCTGCTGGGGCTCAATACCTTGTTCGTCGCGCTGATGGACCACCCAGGCTTCAGGCAACTGGACTTTTCCGCGCTGAAGGTCACCAACTCTGGCGGCACAGCGCTGGTCAAGGCCACCGCCGAGCGCTGGGAGAGCCTCACGGGCTGCCGTATCGTCGAAGGCTACGGCCTGACCGAGACTTCGCCGGTAGCCAGCACCAACCCCTATGGCCAGCTGGCGCGCCTGGGCACGGTAGGCATCCCGGTGGCAGGCACTGCGTTCAAGGTGATCGACGACGAGGGCAACGAGCTGCCGCTGGGCGAGCGGGGCGAGTTGTGCATCAAGGGCCCGCAGGTGATGAAGGGCTACTGGCAACAACCCGAGGCCACGGCGCAGACCCTGGACGCCCAAGGCTGGCTGAAGACCGGCGACATCGCGGTGATCGACCCCGATGGTTTCACCCGCATCGTCGACCGCAAGAAAGACATGATCATCGTCTCGGGCTTCAATGTGTACCCCAACGAGATCGAGGACGTGATCATGGCCCATCCGCAGGTCGCCAGTTGCGCCGCCATCGGCGTACCCGACGAGCGCTCCGGCGAGGCGGTGAAACTGTTCGTGGTGCCGCGTGAGGGCGGGGTCAGCGTGGATGAGCTCAAGGCTTACTGCAAGGCCAACTTCACCGGTTACAAGGTGCCCAAGCACATTGTGCTGCGCGACTCGCTGCCGATGACACCGGTGGGCAAGATTCTGCGGCGCGAGCTGCGTGATATTGCCTGACAAGGCTGCAAATACGCCTCTAGAGCGGGCCTTTCGGCCCGTTTTGCGACATTTTGGATAATTACTCTAAAAATGACCTGTATTGTTCATTGAGTCATTTTTGTGACCATAAGGCCTGTTTTGGCCTCTAGGCGACCCCTGGCAAAGCTGTTACTCTCGGGCCGCTTTCAGATGATCCGGTTTGCAATGAGCCGTCATCACATATCAATAATAAGCGCATCGACGCGTGAATCGAACTTCGCTGTTGCTGAAGGAGTGGGCTTCCATGATCGAACATTTTTGGAAGGATAAATACCCAGCCGGGATTACGGCGGAAATCAATCCTGACGAATTCCCCAATATCCAGGCGGTACTCAAGCAATCCTGCCAACGCTTTGCCGACAAACCGGCCTTTAGCAACCTGGGCAAGACTATCACCTATGGCGAACTGTATGCGCTGTCGGGGGCATTTGCCGCCTGGCTGCAGCAGCACACCGACCTGAAACCGGGTGATCGCATTGCCGTGCAACTGCCCAATGTCCTGCAGTACCCGGTAGCGGTATTCGGCGCCATGCGTGCAGGGCTGATCGTGGTCAACACCAACCCGCTGTACACCGCGCGGGAGCTGGAGCACCAGTTCAACGACTCCGGCGCCAAGGCGCTGGTGTGCCTGGCCAACATGGCCCACCTGGCTGAAAAGGTGCTGCCCAAGACCCAGGTCAAGCATGTCATCGTCACCGAAGTGGCCGACCTGCTGCCGCCACTCAAGCGCCTGCTGATCAACAGTGTCATCAAGTACGTGAAGAAGATGGTGCCGGCCTACAATCTGCCGCGTGCCGTGCGCTTCAACGACGCCCTGGCACTGGGCAAGGGCCAGCCGGTCACCGAAGCCAACCCGCAAGCCAGCGACGTTGCGGTGCTGCAATACACTGGCGGTACCACGGGTGTGGCCAAGGGCGCGATGCTGAGCCACCGCAACCTGGTGGCCAACATGCTGCAATGCCGGGCGCTGATGGGCTCGAACCTGCATGAAGGTTGCGAGATCCTGATCACGCCGCTGCCGCTTTACCACATCTACGCCTTCACCTTCCATTGCATGGCGATGATGCTGATCGGCAACCACAACGTGCTCATCAGCAACCCGCGTGATTTGCCGGCGATGGTCAAAGAGCTGGGCAAGTGGAAATTCAGCGGCTTCGTCGGCCTCAACACCTTGTTCGTCGCCCTGTGCAACAACGAGGGGTTCCGCACCCTGGACTTCTCGGCGCTGAAAATCACCTTGTCTGGCGGCATGGCGCTGCAACTGAGCGTGGCCGAGCGCTGGAAGGCCGTGACCGGTTGCGCCATCTGCGAAGGTTACGGCATGACCGAAACCAGCCCGGTGGCTGCGGTCAACCCGTCCGAGGCCAACCAGGTCGGCACCATCGGTATCCCGGTGCCCTCGACGCTGTGCAAGGTCATCGACGACAGTGGCAATGAACTGCCGCTGGGCGAGGTGGGTGAACTGTGCATCAAGGGCCCGCAAGTGATGAAGGGCTACTGGCAGCGCGAGGACGCCACCGCCGAGATCCTCGACAGCCAAGGCTGGCTCAAGACCGGTGACATCGCGCTGATTCAGCCGGACGGTTACATGCGCATCGTCGACCGCAAGAAGGACATGATCCTGGTCTCGGGTTTCAACGTGTACCCCAACGAGCTGGAAGACGTGCTCGCCGGCTTGCCCGGTGTGCTGCAGTGCGCGGCCATTGGGGTGCCGGACGAGAAGTCGGGTGAAGTGATCAAGATGTTCATCGTGGTCAAGCCGGGCATGACCGTGACCAAGGAGCAGGTGATGGAGCACATGCGTGCCAACGTCACCGGTTACAAAGTGCCGCGCTACATCGAGTTCCGCGATACGTTGCCGACCACCAACGTGGGCAAGATCCTGCGCCGTGAATTGCGTGACGAAGAGCTGAAGAAGCAGGGCCTCAAAAAGATCGCCTAATCCTTTATTCAGGGCTGGCTTTGCCGGCCCCTTCGCGGGCATACCTGCGAAGGGACCGGTATAATCAGCGCAGTTTCTCAAGCATCTGGTAGTACCACATCCCCGCCGCCAGCAGCGGATTCCCCAGCAGTTCCCCCATTGGCACCCGCACATGCTTGCACTGGGCAAAGGTGTCGAACTTCTCCAGAGTCCCGGTCAACGCTTCGGCCATGATCTCGCCCATGATGTGGCTGGTGGCAATGCCATGCCCGGAATAGCCCTGGCAGTACCAGACATTGTCCGAGAGCTTGCCCAGTTGCGGGATGCGATTGACCACGATACCCATGGCGCAGCTCCACTGGAACTCGATCGGTACCCCTTTGAGCGCCGGGAAGGTGCGCTCGATGCACGGGCGCAGCTCTGCTTCGATATCGCGTGAGTCGCGCCCGGAATAGTTGGCGCCGCCGCCAAACAGCAAGCGCTTGTCGGCGGTCAGGCGGTAATAGTCGAGGACAAAACGGCAGTCGTATACCGCCAGGTCCTGCGGGTTGATCTGCTCGGCCAGCTCGCCCAGCGGTGCGGTGGTGACGATGCCGCCCATGGCCGGGAAGATCTTGCCCTTGAGCTTGCGCTGTTCCAGCTTGTGATAGACATCGCCCGCCAGCATCACCTGGCGGGCTTCGATCCGCCCCTGGGCCGTCACTACTGCCGGGCGCGGGCCGTGGACGATGTCCAGCACCTCTGAGTTTTCAAAGATCAATGTCCCCAGGCTATGGGCGGCACGCGCCTCGCCCAGGCACAGGTTGAGCGGGTGCAGGTGCAGGTTGCGTCGGTTCTTCAATGCACCCAGGTACAGCGGGCTTTGCAGGTGCTGGGCCATGGCGTTGCGGTCGAGCATCTGCACCTGGTCGCCCATGCCGCGACGCTGGGCTTGGGCCTCGAACCCGCGCAGCTCGTTCAGGTGCGACGGTTTCATCGCCGCATGCAGGTGGCCGCGCTTGAGGTCACAGTCGATACCGTAGCGGGCCACCCGTTGCTCGATGACCTGGTGCCCGCGCCAGCGCAGGTGCCAGATGAAATCATCCACCTCGCCGCCCAGGCGGTTGCGCATCTGTGTACGCATGGCTTCGTCGCCCGACAAGCTGCCGGTCACCTGCCCGCCATTGCGCCCGCTGGCACCCCAGCCGATGCGGTTGGTTTCGACGATAGCCACTTTAAGGCCGCGCTCGGCCAACTCCACGGCAGTGGCCACGCCGGTGAACCCACCGCCGATGATCGCCACGTCTACCTGCTCGGTGCCCTTGAGGGTCGGGTACTGCGTATGGTCATTCAGGGTGGCGTTGTAATAGGACGGCGCACGTTGGGCCGGCCCCTGGTTCAGTGCTGCGTTCATGGGTGTTCCTTGTTATGAATGGGGCTCAGGCCTGGTGCAGGTACCAGCGCCAGTCCTGCTCGCTGACTTCGGCCATGAACTGGCGGTACTCGGCGCGCTTGACCTTCAGGTACACGCCGAGGAAGTCCGCGCCCAGTGCTTCGCGCGCCCAGTCCGAATGCTGCAGTGCATCCAGGGCGGTCAGCCAGTCGGTGGGCAGGTGCTCGGTGGCCTGGGCGTAGCCGTTGCCTTCAACGGGGGCGCCAGGGTCCAGCTGTTCGCGAATACCTCGGTGGCTGGCGGCGAGGATTGCCGCTGCCGCCAGGTACGGGTTGGCATCGGCGCCGCAGATGCGGTGCTCCACGTGCCGGCTGTTGGCCGGGCCGCCCGGTACCCGCAGGCTGACCGTGCGGTTGTCGACCCCCCAGGTCGGCGCAAGTGGCGCGTAGCTGTTGGCCTGGAAGCGGCGGAACGAGTTGGCGTTGGGGCAGAACAACAACAGCGAATCACGCAGGTGGCGCAGCATGCCGGCCACCGCTTGGCGCAGCAGTGGCGTACCGGCCTTGTCTTCGCTGGCGAACAGGTTGTTGCCGGCGCTGTCGGCCAGGCTCAGGTGCATGTGCATGCCGGTGCCGGCCAGTTGCGCGAAGGGTTTGGCCATGAAGCAGGCCTGCATGCCATGGGCATTGGCCACGCCTTTGACCAGGCGCTTGTAGCGTACGGCCTGGTCCATCGCCGCCAGGGCATCGCCGTGCTCAAGGGTGATTTCCACCTGGCCGGGTGCATACTCGGAGATCGCCGTGCGGGCCGGAATGCCCTGGGCCTTGCAGGCGGCGTAGAGGTCAGCGAGAAACGGCTCGATCTGCTCAAGCTCACGCAGGCCATACACCTGGGTGCTGCGTGGGCGGCCGCCGTCGTTGTCCAGGGCAGGCTGCGGTCGGCCCTGGGCATCACGCTTCTGGTCGAGCAGGTAGAACTCAAGCTCGCAGGCCATCACCGGGTGGTAGCCGTCAGCCTTGAGTGCATCGATGGTGCGCAGCAGCACATGGCGCGGGTCGGCAATGCTGGCCGGCAGGCCCTCGCTGGGGTGCATGCTGACCTGCACTGCGGCGGTCGGCACGCGCCGCCACGGCAGGCGTACCAGGCTGCCCTCCAGCGGGTAGGCGCGGCAGTCGATGTCGCCGACATCCCAGACCAGGCCTGAATTTTCGACGTCATCGCCGTTGAGGGTCAGGCCCATGATGGTGCTGGGCAGCGGGCGACCGGTCTGGTACACCGCCAGCAGTTCCTCGCGGTGCAGCAGCTTGCCGCGGGGTACACCGTTGGCGTCGAGGATGAACAGTTCGATCAGCTCGATATCGGGGTTGTCGGCCAGGAACTGGCGGGCGTGTTCGGGGTTTGCAAAGTGCATGTCGGATTCGCTCATGGGCGCACATGACCGCCGCGGGCAACCGTGGGGTCAAACTGAAACGATCGGCCAGCAGCGGGCCGGGTCTGGTCAGTGATGCGGGAGCGAAGTATCCGGTGGGCGCGCATGGCGGCAGTGCCACAAGGCCCAGAACGCGAGGATGATGTGCACCAGCGGATTTTCACCGGCGCGGGTCCGGGCCTTCGGGAGCGAAGGGCGGGACTGCGGGGGCACGGTGAACGGGGCAGGGATCATGCCTTTGATACTCACATGCGGCGTAAGGTTGATTAAAGCAGTGAATGGCAACCTTTACATCGGTGTCGGCTAAACATTTGCGTCGAGGTGCTGGGTGCAGGAGCCAGCAGAGAACGGGCAAATCTGCGACAATCGCGCCTCTTCAAATGCCGATCATGAAAAAGCAGGCCCACCTGCATCACTAAAAAGCCCCATGACAGATCAAGCCATCGACCAGCTCCTGAAAAACCTCGACCACGCCATGATCGCCGACCGCCATCGTCTGCGTCGGCAACTGCATGAGCTGCGCAAGCGCCCCGATGAGGCCAAGCTCGCCCAGTGGGCGGAAAAGGTCCAGGCCTCCTGCGCCCAGGTCACTGCGCGCCAGCAAAGCGTGCCGACCGTGCGTTACGACGACAGCCTGCCCATTGCAGCCAAGCGTGACGAGATCAAAAAGGCGCTGGCCGAGCACCAGGTGCTGGTCATAGCCGGTGAGACCGGCTCGGGCAAGACCACCCAGTTGCCGAAGATCTGCCTTGAGCTGGGGCGTGGCAGCCATGGCCTGATTGCCCACACCCAGCCACGCCGGATTGCTGCGCGCAGCGTCGCCGCCCGTGTCGCCGAAGAACTCGGCACGCCGCTTGGTGGGCTGGTTGGTTACCAGGTGCGTTTCGAGGACCAGAGTGATTCCAACACCCTGGTCAAGCTGATGACCGACGGCATCCTGCTGGCCGAAACCCAGCACGACCGCTTTCTCGAACGCTACGACACGATCATCGTCGACGAAGCCCACGAACGCAGCCTCAACATCGACTTCCTGCTCGGCTACCTCAAGACCCTGTTGCACCGCCGCCCGGAACTGAAGCTGATCATCACCTCGGCGACCATCGACCTCGAGCGTTTCTCCAAGCACTTCGACGGCGCACCGATCATCGAAGTCTCCGGGCGCACCTTCCCGGTAGAAACCTGGTACCGCCCGCTGACCAGCGAGCAGGACGAGGAAGGCAACCAGATCGAAGATGACCTCACCGTCGACCAGGCGATCCTCGCCACCCTGGATGAACTGGCGCAACACGAGCGCAGCCAGGGCAAGGGGCCGGGTGATGTCTTGATCTTCTTGCCGGGGGAGCGGGAAATCCGCGACGCGGCCGAGATCCTGCGCAAGGCGCAACTGCGCCATACCGAGATTCTGCCGCTGTATGCGCGCCTGTCACCTGCCGAGCAGCAGCGCATTTTCCAGTCGCATACCGGGCGCCGGGTGATCCTGGCCACCAACGTCGCCGAGACCTCGCTGACGGTGCCGGGCATTCGCTACGTGATCGACACCGGCACCGCCCGCATCAGCCGCTACAGCTACCGGGCCAAGGTCCAACGCCTGCCGATCGAGGCGGTATCCCAGGCCAGTGCCAACCAGCGTAAAGGCCGTTGCGGCCGGGTCGAGCCTGGCATCTGCGTGCGCCTGTACAGCGAAGAGGATTTCAACGGCCGGCCGGCGTTCACCGACCCGGAGATTCTGCGCACCAACCTGGCGGCGGTGATCCTGCAGATGCTGCACCTGCGCCTGGGTGCGATCGATGCGTTCCCGTTCATCGAGCCGCCGGATGGCAAGGCCATCAGCGATGGTTTCAACCTGTTGCAGGAGCTCTCGGCGGTCAACCGCGAAAACCAGTTGACCCCGCTCGGGCGGCAACTGGCGCGCTTGCCCATCGACCCACGGTTAGGCCGCATGCTGCTTGAAGGCGCCCGTCAGGGCAGCCTGCAGGAAGTGTTGATCGTCACCAGTGCACTGTCGGTGCAAGACCCGCGCGAGCGGCCGCCGGAGCGCCAGCAGGCGGCCGACCAGGCGCATGCCCAGTGGAAGGACGTCGACTCCGACTTCGCCGCGCTGGTCAATGTGTGGCGGGGTTTCGAGGAACAGCGCCAGGCATTGACCGCCAGCCCGCTGCGCAACTGGTGCCGCAAAAATTTCCTCAATTACCTGCGCCTGCGCGAATGGCGTGACGCCCACCGCCAGTTGGCGCTGATCTGCCGTGACCTGCAATTGACGGTAAACAAGGAACCGTCCGATTACCAACGGATGCACAAGGCAATCCTCAGCGGCCTGCTCAGCCAGATCGGCCAGAAGACCGAGGAGGGCGATTACCAAGGTGCCCGCCAACGGCGCTTCTGGGTCCACCCGTCCTCGGGGTTGGGCCGCAAGCGTCCGCAGTGGGTGATGGCCGCCGAGCTGGTGGAAACCACCAAGCTATATGCGCGCATGGTCGCCCGCATCGAGCCCGACTGGATCGAGCCGCTGGCGGCCCACCTGGTCAAGAAGAACCACTTCGAGCCGCATTGGGAGAAGAAGCGCGGGCAGGTGGTGGCGTACGAGCAGATCACCTTGTACGGGCTGATTCTGGTTGGCCGCCGCCCGGTTCACTTCGGCCCGATCGACCCGGTGACATCGCGGGAGCTGTTCATTCGCGAGGGGCTGGTGGGCGGCGAAATCCAGTCGCGGGCCAAGTGCCTGTCGGCCAACAAGCGCCTGCTCGAACAGCTCGACGAACTGGAGGCCAAGGCCCGCCGGCGCGATATTCTGGCCGACGAAGAGACCCTCTACGCCTTCTACGAAGCGCGCCTGCCCGAGGACATCCACCAGACCGCGACCTTCGATGCCTGGTACCGCATGACCAGCCAGAAGGACGCCAACCTGCTGATCATGCGCGAGGAAGACGTGCTGGCCCGTGAGGCCAGCGAAGTCACCGCAGCGCAGTACCCGGACAGCCTGCAGGTGGGGGACTTGCGCCTGTCGTTGAGCTACCACTTCGAACCGGGCCACCCGCGCGACGGCGTGACGGTGCGGGTACCGGCCCCGCTGTTGCCGAGCCTGCCGGGCGAGCGCCTGGAGTGGCTGGTGCCGGGCCTGCTCGAAGCAAAGTGCGTGGCGCTGGTGCGCAACCTGCCCAAGGCGCTGCGCAAGAATTTCGTGCCGGTGCCGGACTTCGTCAAAGCTTCGCTGGCCCGCATGACGTTCGGCCAGGGCGCGCTGCCCCAGGCGTTGGGCCAGGAGCTGCTGCGCATGACCGGTGCACGTGTTTCCGACGAGGCCTGGGCAGAATCTGTCAGCCTGGTCGAAGGCCACCTGCGGATGAACATCGAAGTGGTCGATGCCCAGGGCAAGTTCCTCGGCGAAGGCCGCGACCTGGCCGAGTTGACCGCGCGCTTCGCCGCTGCCAGCCAGGCCGCGCTGGCTGTGCCACGCAGCGAAAACGCCGAGCGGCCGGTGCAGGCCAAGGCGTTCAGCGAAGTGGCGCAGACCACCCAACAGAAGATCGCCGGCCTGTCGATGACCGTGTACCCGGCGCTGGTGGAGGAAAACGGCACTGTTCGCGAAGGGCGTTTCTCGACCCAGGCCGAAGCCGAGTTCCAGCACCGCCGCGCCTTGCAGCGCCTGTTGTTGCAGCAGTTGGCAGAGCCTGCCAAGTTTTTGCGCGGCAAGCTGCCCGGGCTCACCGAACTGGGCTTGCTGTACCGCGAGCTGGGCCGTGTCGAGGCGCTGGTCGAAGACATTCTTCTGGCCAGCCTGGACAGCTGCATCCTTGAAGGCGAACAGCCGCTGCCCCGTGACGGCGCGGCCTTGGCCGGGCTGGCTGAGCGCAAGCGTGGCAGCTGGGCCGAGCATGCCGAGCGCCTGGCGCGTCTGACCCTGGAGGTGCTCAAGCTGTGGCATGGCCTGCAGAAGCGCTTCAAGGGCAAGATCGACCTGAGCCAGGCGGTGGCGCTGAACGACATCAAGCAACAATTGGCCAACCTGGTGTACCCGGGCTTCGTGCGCGAAACCCCGGGTGCCTGGTTCAAGGAGCTGCCGCGTTACCTCAAGGCCGTGGAGCTGCGCCTGGAGAAGCTGGGCTCGCAGGTGCAAAAGGATCGCGTCTGGAGCGGCGAGCTGGCCAACCTCTGGGCCCAGTACAAGACCCGCGCCGACAAGCACGCCCAGGAGGGCAAGCGCGATGAGCAACTGACGTTGTACCGCTGGTTGCTGGAAGAATACCGGGTGTCGTTGTTCGCGCAGCAGCTGGGGACGAAAGTGCCGATTTCTGACAAGCGATTGAGCAAACAGTGGAGCCAGGTGGAAGGCTAACTGCCTTGATTTGTGGCACACTTCAAGGCGTTTGGGGGCCGCATTGCGGCCCTTCGCGGGTAAACCCGCGCCCACAAGGGCGCGGCCCTCGCCTTTGAATTGGCACTAAAGTGCCATTATTCAGTCATGTTTCCAGCCAGCGCCCCGTGGCGATGGCCTTTGACCAGAGGAACGACCGTGCATAACGTCGTGATCAGCGGCACCGGCCTGTATACCCCGGCCCAGAGCATTTCCAACGAAGAACTGGTGGAGTCCTTCAATACCTGGTCGCAGCAGTTCAACCGCGACAACGCCGCCGCCATCGAGCGCGGTGAGATCGAGGCAGCGCCGCTGTCCGACGCTGCTTTCATCGAAAAGGCCTCGGGCATCAAGAGCCGCTTCGTGCTGGACAAGGCCGGCATTCTCGACCCGCAACGCATGAAACCGCGCCTGCCAGAACGCTCCAATGACGAGCCGTCGGTTCTGTGCGAAATGGCCGTGGCTGCAGCGCGTCAGGCACTGGAACGTGCAGGCCGCACCGCTGCCGATGTCGATGGCGTGATCGTCGCCTGCTCCAACCTGCAGCGCCCGTATCCAGCCATTGCCATCGAAGTGCAAAAGGAACTGGGGATCGAGGGCTTCGCCTTCGACATGAACGTGGCCTGCTCGTCAGCCACCTTCGGCATCCAGACCGCCGCCAACAGTGTGCAACTGGGCCAGGCGCGTTCGGTGCTGATGGTCAACCCCGAGGTCTGCACCGGGCACCTGAACTTCCGTGACCGCGACAGCCACTTCATCTTCGGCGATGCCGCCACTGCGGTGCTGATCGAGCGGGCCGACCAGGCCACGTCCAAGCACCAGTTCGAGATTGTCAGCAGCAAGTTGTGGACGGGGTTCTCCAACAACATCCGCAACAACTTCGGCTTCCTCAACCGCGCGGCGGAGGAGGGTGAAGGGGCGGCAGACAAACTGTTCATCCAGGAAGGGCGCAAGGTGTTCCGTGAAGTGTGCCCGAAGGTCGCCGAGCTGATCGGTGAGCACTTGGAGGCGAATGACCTGCAGCCGAGCGACGTCAAACGCTTCTGGCTGCACCAGGCCAACCTGAGCATGAACCACCTGATCGTCAAGAAGCTGCTGGGGCGTGAAGCCACCGAGGAAGAGGCACCGGTGATTCTGGACCGTTATGCCAACACCAGTTCGGCAGGGTCGGTGATTGCCTTCCACCTGTACCAGGATGACCTGGCCGAGGGGGCGGTGGGCGTGCTGAGCTCGTTTGGTGCAGGGTATTCGGTGGGGAGTGTGATTCTGCGCAAGCGCTAGGTTTTTGTAAGGACCTGTACCGGCCCCTTCGCGGTTTTACCCGCGAAGGGGCCGGCGCATTTCTGGCAGATGAAAAAAGGCAGGAAATGCCGGATGGGGTCGGCATTTCCCGCCTTGAGTGAAACAGAGAAGCAGTTGCTTAGAACTTGGCTTCCAGGTCGACCTGCAGCGTATCGACATCCGCATTGCTGTTCGGCAACTGCGACAGATCGGTCTTGGCCATCAGGTAAGCCGCACCCAGCGAGAAGTTCTTGTCGATTTCGTAACCGACCTTGAACTTGTGCCCGCGCGAACCGGTGAAGCCGTTGCCGAAGTCGGAGTCGGTAAACAGGCTGACCACGGCGTTGCGCTGAACATCGCGGTAGTTGTAGTCCAGGCTCCAGGCGCCAACCTTGGTCTTCAGGCCGGCCAACCACGCCTGGTCTTCACCGTCGGTGCTTTCGGTGTTTTTCACGTACTGGCCGTAGGCCGACAGCGGGATGGCGAAGCCGGTGAAGTCCAGCTGGCCGAAGCCTTCCACCAGGTTGAACTCGTTGGTGGTGTTGCCGAACGACTGCAGAATGGCCGCTTCCTTGTCGTTGTCGTAGCCGTAGATGCTCGCACCCACGGTGACCTTCAGCACGTCGGCGGGGGCGAACTTGGCACCCAGCTGGCCGTGGTAGACCTGCGCGTCATGCTTGTACTGCACACCGTCGCCGTCGACGTTGTCCTTGAGGGTGTACTGGCCCGCACTGGCGAACACTTCGGCGCCGCCCAGGTCGGCCTTGTAGGTCGCTGCGACGCCTTCGGGGTTGATGTCGCTGTCCCAGATGATGTCGCCCATGCTCACCCACGGCTGGGGCATCTTGCCGCCGATCAGGTGCAGGTTCGGCACCGCCGTCGGGTGCCAGTCGAGGTAGGCCAAGTCGACCCACAGCGACTTCTTGTCGAAGTAGTTGTCAAGGCTCTGGTTGGTGGAGCGGCGGTCGGCGCTGCTGCCGGTGGCGATGCGTACGCCGGCATCGACTTGCGGGTTGATCTCGCTGTAGAAGCCGACACGGGCACGGACGCGCTGACGGTCCTGGTTGCCGCTGCTGCTGTTCGGCTCGTCGACGTTGACGTCTTCATAGCGCAGGCGCACATCACCCTTGATCTGGGTCTTGGCGGCCCATGCCACTTTCTGTTCAAAGGAACTCATACGTTCGGACTGAGCTTTCTGGTCTGCCTTTTCCTTGGTCTCTTTTGCCAGATCGCCTTGCAGTTCGGTGTACTGCGCCTGGTTGATCGAGCCATTGGCGCGGAGCATTTCGAGCAACTTGGCGTCGACAGCAGCACTGGCCGGAGTACTCAGAGCCAGCATCATGCCGGTGAGGCTCACTCCGGTAAGTGTGGAAACAAGACGCATAAGGTTCTCCCTACTGAAAAAAAATGGGGGAGGCTCAGCGCCCGCCCCTGTGTTGGCATGTCTTCTGAAAGGGCCTGAATAGACAGGTTCTGGGGTTCCGGAAAACAGGCGCAAGTATTGCGGGGGGGGATTACAGATTAATGTCGGATTAGTGGCACTGTTATTAAGTAATCGGTAATAAACGGGTTGGCCGGGCGATCGTCATTTGAGTGATGGGCCCTTCTTCCGGGATACTGAGTGCCTCAAGAAAGCGAGTCGAAACCGTGACCAGCCTGTACAGCCTTGCTCATCTGCGTGATCTTCCGGCGGCCACCTGGGATGCCCTGGTGCCCGCTGGCCAGCCGTTTCTGCGCCACGCCTTCCTCACTGCCCTGGAGGACAGCGCCAGCGTTGCACCGTCGACCGGCTGGGCGGCCGAGCACCTGGTGCTGGAACGGGAAGGGCAGGTGCGCGCCGTCATGCCGGCCTACCGCAAGTGGCATTCGTTTGGCGAGTACGTGTTCGACCACGGCTGGGCCGATGCCTGTGAGCGGGCAGGCATCGCCTACTACCCCAAGTTGCTCGGCGCGGTGCCGTTCAGCCCGGTCAGCGGCCCGCGCCTGCTGGCTGCCGACCCCGCCGACGGCCTGCTGGTGTTGCAAGCGCTACCCGAATACCTGGGCAAGGGCGGGCTTTCTGGCGCGCACATCAACTTCACCGACCCGGCCCTGGACCAACAGATGGCCAGCTTGCCAGGCTGGATGGAGCGCCTTGGTTGCCAGTTTCACTGGCGTAACCGCGGCTATCGAGACTTCCAGGATTTCCTCGACACGCTCAGCTCGCGCAAGCGCAAGCAGATGCGCAAGGAGCGCGAACAGGTGGCCGGGCAGGGCATCGACTTCCAGTGGTACCGGGGGGAGCAACTGACGCAGGCGCAGTGGGATTTTGTCTACCTGTGCTACGCCAACACGTATGCGGTACGCAGGCGCGCCCCGTACCTGACCCGTGAATTCTTCAGCCTGCTGGCCGAGCGCATGCCCGAGGCACTGCGGGTGGTGATGGCGAGGCAAGGTGGGCGTGATGTGGCCATGGCCCTGAGCCTGGTGGGCGACGACAGCCTGTATGGCCGTTACTGGGGGTGCCTGGATGAATTCGACCGGCTGCACTTCGAGACCTGCTTCTACCAGGGCATGGACTTTGCCATTGCTGAAGGCTTGCAGCGCTTCGACGCGGGGGCCCAGGGCGAGCACAAGCTGATCCGCGGGTTCGAGCCGGTGCTGACGCGGTCGTGGCATTACCTGTTGCACCCGGGGTTGCGGCGGGCGGTCGAGGGGTTCTTGTTGCAGGAGCGCGAAGGGGTGCAGGGGTATGCCGAGGAGGCGCGGGGGATGTTGCCCTACCGCAGGGATTGAAACCTGCCTCGGCTGCACCTGCCGGGCTCAATCCACCCCGACAAACCCCCCGGTCTGGTGATGCCACAACCGCGCATACAACCCTTGTTGCGCCAGCAGTTCACTGTGGCTGCCGCTTTCGACGATATGCCCCTTGTCCAGCACCACCAGGCGGTCCATCCGGGCAATGGTTGAAAGCCGGTGCGCGATGGCGATTACCGTCTTGCCTTGCATCAGGGTCTCCAGGCTTTCCTGGATCGCCGCCTCGACCTCCGAGTCCAGCGCCGAGGTGGCCTCGTCCATGATCAGGATCGGTGCATTCTTCAGCAGTACCCGGGCAATGGCGATACGTTGGCGCTGGCCGCCAGACAGCTTGACCCCACGCTCGCCCACATGGGCATCGAAGCCGGTACGCCCCTGGGCGTCCGACAGCTGCGGTATGAACTCGTCGGCGCGGGCGCGGCGCACCGCTTCGTGCAGTGCCGCTTCGCTGGCCTCGGGGCGGCCGTACAGCAAGTTGTCACGGATCGAGCGGTGCAACAGTGAGGTGTCCTGGGTGATCATGCCGATCTGTGCGCGCAGGCTGGCCTGGCTCACTTCGGCGATGTCCTGGCCATCGATCAGGATGCGCCCGCCCTGCACGTCGTACAGGCGTAGCAGCAGGTTGACCAGGGTCGATTTGCCCGCGCCTGACGGGCCGATCAGGCCAATCTTCTCGCCCGGGCGAATGTCCAGGTTGAGCCCCTCGATCACGTTGCTGGCCTTGCCGTAGTGGAAGTCCACGTCGTCGAAGTGCACCGCGCCACGGCTTACCTTCAGCGCAGGCGCATTGGGCTTGTCGGTGACGGTGACCGGCTGGGCGATGGTCTGCAGGCCGTCCTGGACCATGCCGATGTTCTCGAAGATGCCGTTGACCACCCACATGATCCAGCCCGACATGTTGACGATGCGGATCACCAGGCCGGTGGTCAGGGCGATTGCGCCCACGGTGATCAGCGACTGGCTCCACAGCCACAGCGCCAGGCCCGTGGTGCCGACCACCAGCAAGCCGTTGAGGGTGGTGATGACCACGTCCATGCTGGTGATGACGCGGGAGGCCAGCTGGGTTTTCTCGGTCTGTTCGCGGATCGCCTCGCGGGCGTACTGCTGCTCGTAGTCGGTGTGGGCGAACAGCTTCAGGGTGGCGATGTTGGTGTAGCCGTCGACGATGCGCCCCATCAGCTTGGAGCGTGCGTCGGACGAAATCACCGAGCGCGCCTTGACCCGGGGCACGAAGTAGAACAGCGCGCCGATGTAGCAGGCGATCCACGCCAGCAGCGGCAGCATCAGGCGCCAGTCGGCCTCGGCGAACAGCACCAGTGCACTGACGGCGTAGATCAGGACGTGCCACAGCGCATCCACCGCCTGTACCGCCGAATCACGCAGCGAGTTGCCGGTCTGCATGATGCGCTGGGCAATGCGCCCGGCAAAATCGCTCTGGAAGAAATTCAGGCTCTGTTTGAGCACATAGGTGTGGTTTTGCCAGCGGATCATGCTGGTCATGCCTGGGTTGATGGTCTGGTGCACCAGCAGGTCGTGCAGGCCGAAGAACAGCGGGCGCAAGAGCAGCACCACCACCAGCATCCAGATCAGCTCACCGCTGTGCTCGCTGAAAAAGTTGGCATTGGGCGTGCCCTGGGCCAGGTCGATGATGCGGCTCAGGTAGCTGAACATCGCCACTTCGATCAGCGAGGCAATCAGCCCTACCACCAGCAGGGCGACAAAGCTGGGCCAGACCTGGCGCAGGTAATACAGGTAGAACGGCCACACCGTGCTCGGCGGTGCTTCGCTCGGTGCCTCGCGGAAAATATCGATCAGTCTTTCAAAACGGCGGTACAGCATGGGTGACAACACTCCTGTTCGTCCGACCCTCAGGCGGTTTCACATCCCTGTGAAGCCTGCGGTCAGTCGATGCGTTTGGCGGACTTGATGTAGACCGGGTCGGCCGGCACATCGCGCATGCCGTTTTTGACAGTGGTCGGTGAGTTGACGATCTGGTCGACCACTTCCATGCCTTTGGTCACCTTGCCGAACACCGCATAGCCGCGGTCACGGCCCGGGTTGAGGAAGTCGTTGTCGGCCACGTTGATGAAGAACTGGCTGGTGGCCGAGTTCGGGTCCGAAGTGCGGGCCATGGACAGGGTGCCGCGGGTGTTCAGCAGGCCGTTGCTGGCCTCGTTACGGATTGGGTCCTGGGTGTTTTTCTGCGCCATCCGATCGGTAAAACCGCCGCCCTGAACCATGAAGCCCGGGATCACGCGGTGGAAGATGGTGTTGTTGTAGAAACCGCTGTCGACGTACTGGAGGAAGTTCTTGGTACTGATCGGCGCCTTCTCGGCATTCAACTCGATTTCGACCTGACCGAAGCTGGTGTCCAGCAATACGTGAGGGGTCTTGTCGGACGCCATGACGCTGGTGGCGAAGGCAACCGAGCAGGCGGTGAGCAGGAGTTTTTTCAGCATGGGCTCAAAGATCCTTGAGAGGTGGAAGCGGCTGCAAGGAACTGCAGCAGGGTCTGGTTGAAGACCTCGGGTTGATCGAGGGGCGTAGCGTGCCGGGAATCGTCGATGACTACCAGCCTGGCCTGGGGCATCAGGGCGACGTAGCGCTCTTTGAGTTGTATCGGCGTGTAATCGTGGTCGGCGGCGATCACCAGCGTGGGACAGCGGATTTGCCCGATGCGTTCCTGCACGCCCCAGTCGACGATGGCGTCGAAGCTCTTGAGGTAGGCGCGCTTGTCATTGCGGGCCCAGCGCTGGGCCATCTTCTGGCGCAGGTCGGCTTGCCCGGGCTTGGGGAACAACCGTTCGGCCAGCCCTTTGCCAACGGTCTCGACACTGAGCAGGCGTGCCAGGCCCCAACGCTTGGCCCACCAGGCCCAGTCACTGCGAGTGCGGCGCTTGACCTCGGGGGCGCTGTTGACAATGCACAGGCTGCGCAGCCACTGCGGGTGGTCGACGGCGAACTGGAAACCGACCATCCCGCCCATCGACAGGCCAACGAAGTGCACCGGGCCGGTCTGCAAGTGTTCGAGCAAGGCCAGCAAGTCTTCGCTGAAGGTGGCGATCTGGTAACCGTCGCGGGGCTTGTCGGAGCGGCCATGGCCGCGGATGTCCATGGCAATCACACGGTAGTGATGGCTCAGCAGGGGTATCTGCAGCTCCCAGTCCTGGCAGCTGGAGCCCAGGCCATGCAGCAGCACCAAGGGTTCGCCCTGGCCATATTCCTCGTAATGCAGCAAGCATCCTTCGTGTTCGAAATAGGCCATGGGCGCGGTCCTCTCAGGCTTGCGGGGGGGCTGCGAAGGGCACGTCCAGGGGCGCGGTGTCGAAATTACGCAGCAGGTCGATGAGAATCTGCGTGGCCGGGCCCAGGGTCTTCTCTTTGCTCGAATAAAGGTAGAACAGTGGGTGGCGGCTGCCACCCTGGTCCAACGGCAGCGCCTTGAGTACCCCCTCGCGCAGCTCGCGTTCGATCATATGCCGGGGCAACCAGGCAAAGCCCAGGCCGCTGCTGACGAAGGTGGTGGCGGTGCCCAGGCTGCCGACGGTCCAGCGCTGCTCGGCACCCAGCCAACCGACATCGAGCGGTTGCGCGCGGCCGGAGTCGCGGATCACCACCTGCAGCTGGCTTTCCAGGTCCTGGAAGGTGATGTCCCGGCCCAGGCGGTGCAGGCTGTGTTCGGGGTGGGCAACGGCGATGAACTCCACCGCGCTCAGTTCGGCGCCCAGGTAGCCGCCGATGCTGTAGCTGCTGATGGCAAGGTCGGCGATGCCTTCACGCAGCACTTCTTCGACGCCCGACAGCACCTCTTCGCGCAGACGCACCCGGCAGCCACGGCTCTGCGGCATGAATGCACTCAAGGCACGCACCAGCCGGGCGCTGGGGTAGGCGGCATCGACCACCACGCGCACTTCGGCTTCCCAGCCTTGCTCCATGTGATGGGCAAGGTCTTCGAGCTGGCTGGCCTGCTTGACCAGGTGGCGCGAACGGCGCAGCAGCACGTTGCCGGCTTCGGTGAGCACGGCCTTGCGCCCGTCGATGCGCAGCAGCGGTACACCGAGCTGCTCTTGCATGCGTGCCACGGTGTAGCTGACCGATGACTGCGAACGGTGCAGTGCCTCGGCGGCCTGGGCAAACCCCCCGTGATCGACCACTGCTTGCAGGGTTCGCCACTGATCAAGGGTTACGCGCGGCGCTTTCATGTTTCGCTCCTGTTGTCCTAAGCTGCGCTCTTCCAAGGAGAGCGCCCCATGAAGAAATGTTGTGCGGCAATACTGATGTGCCTGCCCCTCGGGGCCATGGCTTATCCCATCGATGTGGAGAAGCAACTGGACGGGGTCAAGCTCGACTACACCGCCTACGACACTGCCTACGATATTGGCGCCATCACCCTCAACAACTACGGGCAGGTACCGGCGGCCTGCAAGGTGACGTTCCGCAACGGCCCGGAAGCGCCGCGGGTGCGCCGGGTGAACGTACCGGCAGGTAAAAGCGTCGATGTGACCGCCAAGTTCAATCGCCAGATCATCAAGCTGCGGATCGGCGTGAACTGCGCGGCCGAATAAAACTGATTAATCGATTGATTGAACCCACTTTTTACGCTTTTTTATCGATAGGTCAAGCCTTAATCTCACCTCCATCGAATCGCACCCTATTTGCCGATGGAGGCACCCCATGTCCCGCGTACTGATCATCGAAAGCAGCGCCCGCCAGCAGGATTCCGTTTCCCGTCAGCTGACCCGCGACTTCATCCAGCAATGGCAGGCGGCCCACCCGGCCGACGAGATCAACGTACGTGACCTGGCCGTGAGCCCGGTGCCCCACCTGGATGCCAACCTGCTCGGAGGCTGGATGAAGCCCGAGGCGCAGCGCAGCGCCGCCGAACTGGACGCGCTGGCCCGCTCCAACGAATTGACCGATGAGCTGTTGGCGGCCGACGTGCTGGTGATGGCCGCGCCGATGTACAACTTCACCATCCCCAGCACCCTCAAGGCCTGGCTGGACCATGTACTGCGCGCCGGTATCACCTTCAAGTACACCCCGACCGGCCCGCAAGGCCTGCTGACCGGCAAGCGCGCCATCGTCCTGACTGCCCGCGGCGGTATTCATGCCGGCGCCACCAGCGACCATCAGGAACCGTACCTGCGCCAGGTGATGGCATTCATCGGCATTCACGATGTGAACTTCATCCATGCCGAGGGCCTGAACATGAGCGGCGACTTCTTCGAGAAGGGCCTCAACCAGGCCAAGGCCAAACTGGCTGCGGTGGCCTGAGCGTCAACGAATTCCCAACCCTGACACCTTGTTTGCTCCTTTGGGTGTACCTGCCCGGCCAATGGCCGGGCTTTTTTTGGGGGGGAGGTTGTGGATGCCTGGAGATTGGATTCGGGGCCACCAGGTGCCCGTCTTGGGTTTTGCAGCGCCCATGAGATCGAGCGCCGCCCGCGCGGCGCATCGCGACGCAAGGCCGCTCCTACATTTGTTTCGGGCCAGTGAGACCTGTGGCATTTGCGCGCGACCGCTTTGTTAGTACGACGCGATA